>DLRK01000050.1:0-57725 GCA_002501065.1 Akkermansiaceae bacterium UBA7890 | reverse complement strand
AAGCCCGAACCGAAGCCCAAACCCAAACCCAAGGGTAGCGGAGATCCTGACACGGTCACCCCTTCCCCCTCCGGGGCATCCCCTCAGGAGGCCGAACAGGGGAGTGGCTCCAAGACGCAGGTGGTTCTCGTTATCGTACTCGTCCTGGTCATTCTTGGGGCCCTTGCTGCGGCCTTGCTCGGAAGGAAAAAGAAATAGATCCCAAACCATCAGCCACAACATGTCGCAGAATCCCCGCTCGGCGAACCAGTCGCGGAATACCGCCGAGACCGATGTGCGCCTGAATCTCGATCTCGACGGCAGCGGCAAATCGACGATCGAAACGGGAATCCCCTTCTTCGATCACATGCTCACTCTCCTCTCGCGGCATTCACTGATCGATCTCGAACTCAAGGTCAGCGGTGATGTTGAAGTCGACTACCATCACACGGTCGAGGACAGCGGCATCGTGCTCGGCGAATGCCTGCGGGAAGCCCTCGGTGACAAGCAGGGCATCGCCCGGTACGGACACGCCTACGTCCCCATGGACGAAACCCTCTCACGGGTTGTAGTCGACCTCAGCAATCGGCCCTGGCTTGAATTTCACACCCCGGAAGACACCCCGGATGCACAGAACTTCCCCTTCAGCCTGGTGGAGGAATTCTTCCGCGCTCTCGCCTCCAACCTTCGCGCCAACATACACGTGGAAGTCTTCTACGGCCGCGACGGACACCACATTGCTGAAAGCACCTTCAAGTCGCTGGCTCGTGCCCTGCGGGTTGCGGTGAACCGCGATCCCCGTGTGAAAGGCGTTCCCAGCACCAAGGAAACCCTCTAGCGCCGGATCACAGATCCCCACATACATCGACTTTCCAGTTTTCGCCTCTTGCCTCCTGAATCCCAGATCGGCGTCATCGACTACGGCGGCGGCAACATCCGCAGCCTCATCAAGGCGCTGGAAACCCTCGGTGCCCTCCCTCGACTCGTCACCGCACCGGAGCAGATGGATGATCTTGAGATCATCTTTTTTCCTGGTCAGGGAGCTTTTGGAGACTGCATGGCCAAGCTCGACAGCCTTGGACTCGTCGAACCCCTCGTCAACTGGATCAAGGCTGACAAACCCTTCTTTGGGATATGCATCGGATACCAGCTCCTCTTTGAAGGAAGCGAAGAATCGCCCGGGGTCAAAGGCCTTTCCGTATTCCAGGGACAGGTGACCCGTTTTCCCCGAAGTGAACTGAAGGTTCCTCATATGGGATGGAACAGTGTGACTCTCAGCGATGCTTCCAGAGCCCCGTGGACAGACCTGGGAGAGACTCCCTACTTCTACTACGTACACTCTTATTTCCCCACTCCCCTCGACTCCTCCCTGATCGCGGCAGAAACGGAATACGGAGTCACCTTCCCCGGGGCCATTCAACGCGGCCGCCTGATCGCTACCCAGTTTCATCCCGAGAAAAGTCAGAAAGCAGGGATGAAATTCATCAGGAACTTCTTGAGAAAGCACACTTCTGCAACCTTGTAGAACCGGCAGGGGCCTTTTCTCCAGCCTTGCCTCGATTTATGGATTCCAGCGCCGCGGACTCTCTCCTCAAATCACGCATTACAATGACAGGGGGTTGTAATAATAGCGGCAATCTCACAATGCTCGAAGGATTCCCGCCCTCCTGAAGCACTCATTCTCATGAAAACGGAAACCGCCCTCCCCCTGGCCATTCTCCTCTGCTCTCTCTTTTCTTCAGTAAATGCCGAACTGGTTATTTCCGAAGTAATGGCCCGGGGAAACCAGGAATTTGCAGACGAAGACGGGGATTACCCGGATTGGATCGAACTCTTCAATAAGGGCACCAAAAGCATCAACCTGGCAGATTTTACCCTGAGCGATGACGAAAAAGACCCTCTGAAATGGCGATTCCCCGAACGCTCCCTGGAATCCGGTTCATACACCATCGTCTTTGCGTCCGGAAAGGATCGGCGCCCGGATCAGGGGAATCTCCATGCCAGCTTCAAGTTGGATGGCTCCGGTGAATATCTGGCAGCCGTTCGCATGGTTGACAAGAAGGCTGTCAGCGCATTCGACCCACACTTTCCCTCTGTGAGAAATGGAGAATCCTTCGGACACGCCTCCGAGGGCGACCGCATCGATTCGTCCAAGATCGTGTTCTTCGAGAATCCGACGCCTGGAAAAAGAAATAGCAGGCTCCAGGCTGCCAGATCAGCAAGCGACGAAGATCTCACTCTCGATGAGATCTTCCCTGCTGACCGGGTCCTCGCCATTCAGATTACGATGAAAGAGGAGGACTGGGATACCATCCGGAATCAAACTCGAAACCTTTTTGAAGTCCTCAATGAAGAACGGAAGAAAGCGCCGATCGACAGCCCCTATACCTATGTGGATGCCAGCATCACGATCGATGACCACAGGTTCCCCAATATCGGAATCCGCAAGAAGGGCTTCCTTGGCTCACAGAGCGCTTCCCGACCATCGCTCAAGGTAAAACTGAACCACGGGGACGGGAACGGCGCGATCGAGGGACTGACCACTCTCACCCTCAACAACAACAAGCAGGACGCCGCTTTGGTGGATCAGTATATGGGATACTCGATGTTCAACCGTTCCGGGTCCCCGGCGCCCCGATGCGCCTTTGCAAAGGTCTCCGTCAACGGAGTCAACCTCGGCGTCTATTCCCATGTCGAAACAATTCGCAAGCCCTTTGTCAGACGCGAATTCGGGAATAGCAACGGAACTCTTTACGAAGGAACGGTGACCGACTTCCGGGAGGGATGGGAAGGCAGCTTCGAGAAAAAGTTCGGCAAGGACAAGCGGGGGCGTGCCATGATCAAGCAGCTCATCGACCTCCTTGAAAGTGACCGAGTGGACTCTGACCCCGAAAAACTCATTGGGGAACTGGTCGACCTTGATGCCTTCTACCGATTCTGGGCTCTTGAAGGCCTCATCGGATTCTGGGACGGCTACACCGGGAACCACAATAATTTCTTCACCTACCTCAATCCGGAGAATGGCAGATTCCACTTCCTCCCCTGGGGAGCTGACGCCCTCTTCGTCAAATACAGTGAACTCGGCTACGATCCCAAGGCGCCCATTTCGGTCAAAACCAAGGGGATGATCGCCCACAAACTGTATCAATCCAAATCGGGTCGTGAGCGCTATGCCCGAACCTTGCAACAATTGCTCAGGGAGCAATGGGACGAAAATGCTCTGATCGCAGAAACCAAGCGCCTGGAAAAGCTGCTCCTTCCACATGTGATTCCTGCTCAATCGGCTTTTAGCGATAAACTGGAAGAACTCCGGAAGTTCATCAGGACACGCCGCGCTGATCTTGTTGCAGAAATTTCAGACGGAATGCCCCCGTGGAGTAAAATCCCTGAGCCGCCTCCGGCCATCCCCTCTTTTGCCGCCAACGGGCTGGCTTCGGATTCGATCTGGAATGCAGCCATGAAAGGTGACATTGCGGGAATTGAGGCGCAGCTGGCCAAGGGTGTGGATGTCGATGCCCAGGATCCTCTTGGTTCTATTCCCCTTGCTCTGGCGGCTCTGACCGGAAAATCGAAAGCCGTGGAGTTCCTTCTCGAAAAGGGAGCCGACGTGAATGCCGTGAACCGGAAAAATGAGACCGCCATCCATGGTGCCGCTTTTCTTGGTCGCCTGGAGGTCATCCGGATCCTGATCGATCATGAAGCCGGCATCAATCTCCGTAACCACGATGGTGCCACTCCCTTCGACATTGCCTCCGCACCCTGGAGCGATGAACTCCAGGGCATCATTCAATTCGTGGGAGGATTACTGCAGATCCAACCGGATCTGAAACAGATAAGGGAAGATCGGCCCAAAGTGGCAATCCTGCTGCGCAAAGCGGGTGCCAAGCCAGGCTCGGCTCTACCGAAGCAGGCTGGTGCCAATATCTGGGAATCCGCCAAAACCGGTGATCTTGAAAGCCTCAAAGCCCAACTTGCCGAGGACGGAATAGACGTCAACAGGCAGGACCTCAACGGAATCACTCCCCTTGCCTGGACGGCTCTGTCGGGACAACTGAAGGCCGCGGAGTTGCTGCTCGCCGCGGGCGCCAGAATCAACTCCACGAACAAAGACGGATCAACCAGTCTGCACTCAGCGGCTTTCTTCGGTCATCTCGACATGGTCAAACTACTGGTCAAGAACCGGATCAATATGGACGCCAGGAATGACGAGGGCGAAACGGCCCTGGATATTATCTCCACCCCATGGAGCGAAGACCTCCAGGGAATCCTCCAGTTTGTGGCAGGAATTCTGAAAATCGACCTTGATCCGGCGAAAGTGAAGAACAGTCGCCCTAGAATTGCCGCCTTTCTCCGGGAGCACAAAAGCAGGACGAACGAGGAACTCGAATGAGAACCGACGGGTTCAACCCATGGAAGGTGGCGAAAAGCCTTCCCCTCATTGATCAGTTTCCGGGAACCCCGGCTCTCCGGGGATTTTGCCAGGACTGCCCTACGTCGTCACCCGCATGGGCATCAGCACGTAGAGAAAGGAACCGCTGCCGCGCAGAACCCCTGGGCTCATCTCATCGATGAGGTCGAGTTGGATTTCCTCGTCCTCCAGGTTGCGGAGCGGCGCCATCAGAAACTCCGGATTAAAGGCAATGGCAATCTCCTTGCCGCTGTAACTCACGGCCATGGATTCCTTGGCTTCCCCGATGTCCGGTGAATTGGCTGTGACATTAATGCTCCCGTCCCCCACCACCAGTTTCACCGAGTTCGATTTCTCGGAGGAGAGGAGAGAGACCCGCCGGGCCGTTTCCAGAAGTGCCTCCCGGCTCAGACTGAGCGTCTCCTTCGCGTCCCCCGGAATGACCTGACGGTAGTTGGGGTAGTTTCCCTCGATCAACTTGGAGACGATCACGCTGGATCCCACCTCAAAGACGATCTGATTGTCACTCAACCTCGCAATGGCATCACCCTCCCCACCAAGCAGACGCTGCAACTCCTGCACCGCCTTGGTCGGAATAATGAAATCCGTTTCGTTGCTTGCTGGAAACTCGAGGTCATTCTCCACCATGGCGAGTCGGCGACCATCGGTAGCCACCAGGGTGAGCTTGCCCTCCTTGAAGGCCGTAAAGATTCCGTTCAGGACATAGCGGGTCTCGTCATTCGATATCGCGTAGGACGTTTTCTTGAGGCTCTCGCGCAGGAGTCCCTGTGGAATCTTGTATTCCTTCGCTTCCTTGAAATCCGGAAGGGGCGGGAACTCCCCGTGAGCCAGACCGATGATCTTGAAAAAACTCGGGCCGCAGGTGATGGAGGCCACATCCTTGGAATCCACCGCAATTTCCACCTCCGCATCCGGAAGCTCCCGAATGATACTGACCAGACGCTTGACCGGCATCGTGGTCGACCCCTCCTTGGAGATCTCGGCTTCCGCCGTGCCGCTCACTCCGACATCGAGATCGGTCGTAGTGAGGCGCAGTTCGTCGCCCTTGGCTTCGATCAGGACATTGGACAGGATTGGAAGGGTCGTCCGGGTGCTGACCACATGCTGTACCTGCTGAAGGCTGTCTAGGAAGGCATCCCTTGCGATCCGGAATTTCATTGGCAGAGAGGGTCCCAAGAGCGGGATAAGGAGATCTTGGGAAGAATGCCCCGCTTGGCAAGCCATTCTTTAAGAAACAAGTAACATTTTACCCCCACTCTCAGAGCGGGGCAGGACTCCGCCCAGCAAGCCCGGACCCCACCCAAGCAATCACCCGGATCCGGGGAAACGGATCCGGGTGAGCTGAAAGGGCTCCTTTGTCGGCAATGACCGGCACTCCCTAGCGGTTAAGGCGGGCCCCGAGAGCGGCCACCGTCTGCCGCACCTGATCGTCGGTCTGCATCATCTGCTCAACCTTCTTGCAGGCGTGGATGACGGTGCCGTGATCACGACCACCGAATGCCTCCCCGATCTCGACCAGGGAGCCTCCGGTGAGTTTCCGGGAGAGATACATCGCGATCTGACGCGGAAAGGCGATATTGGCGGGGCGGCGACGACTCGTCATGTCTGCCAAGCGGATATCATAGTAATCAGCCACCATCTTCTGGATAGTGTCGATAGTCACCTTGGCGGCGGCTTCCTCGCGAAGAATGTCGCGCAGGAGATCCTCGATCCTGTCGGTTGAGAGCTCTCCCTGGCCGAGAGAATTGAAGGTCGCGATCCGCACCAGGGCCCCTTCTAGTCGACGAACATTGCTGCGAATACGCTGGGCAATGAACCGCACCCAGTCTTCCGGGATCTTGACTTCCCACTCCTCCATCTTGCGTCGGAGGATGGCGATCCTGGTCTCCAGTTGCGGTGGTTGCAGGGCCACCGTAAGGCCACATTCGAAACGAGACACAAGGCGTGGTTCAAGGGTCTGGATTTCTGAAGCAGGACGATCACTTGAAAGCACCACCTGTGCCCTTCCGTCGAGCAGGGTGTTGAATGTGTGGAAGAACTCCTCCTGGGACTTTTCCTTGCCGTTCAGGAACTGCACGTCGTCAACGAGAAGGACATCGGCACGGCGGTAGCGGCGCCGGAAGTTGTCGAGATTGCCCTTCTGGACTGCCAGGATGAACTCATTCGTGAATTTCTCGCAGGTCAGATAAATGACCTTGGAATCCGGACGGGCCTTCAGGATATCCTGTCCGATCGCCTGCATGAGATGGGTCTTGCCGAGTCCGGATCCACCGTGAATGAAAAGCGGGTTGTAAGCCGTGCGAACACCCGCCGCGATGGCCTTGCATGCCGCATGAGCAAACTGGTTGTTTCCTCCCACGACAAAGCGGTCGAAAGTGTAGAGCGGATTGAGTCCCGCGCTTTTCAAAGACTTTGCCAGGGCTTCAGCCGCTACTTCCTTGGCACGCGACTGCCTCTGCGGCTCTTCCAGCAGCGAGAGTTGTCCCCCTGCCGCTCCGTTCATGGCCAGCACCCGCGGTCTCCCTCCGCAACCCAGCACCTGGGACAGCGCGTGGGTCAGCTCAGGCAGGAAATTCTCCTGAATCCAGAGCACATGCGTCTCGGTGGGCACGAAAACAGTGACCTGATTCGCGTCCTCCACCACGAGTTGCATGTGCTTAAACCAGCGCTCAGTCGCGTCTCCGCTCAACCGGGCGTCCAATAGCCTGAGGATCTGCGTCCTCGCTTCTTCTGTGCTGATGCGCGCCCCGCTGCGGGCGGACACTTCCTCCACTCTTGTCCCTCTTGGTGCCGAAACACCACCTTCATCCCTTCTGCTCATTACTGTTCTCCAATTCCTGGCGTTTTTATTGATCTTTGTTTATCCGTTCCCCGCTCAACTTTGAAACCTGACAACCCGCGAGGAACAGCTTCCATGGAATTACTGTCTGTAACGAGATCGTCAAAATTTTTCAGTGAAGAAAATCGCGCGCCCTTCACGGCTCTTTTCCACAAGCGTTCCACGGCGTCGCCGGTGTTAGACTTCAAAGGTCGCCTGTTAAGCTCACCAAACGAAACAAGCAGTTTGAATCCCTGACCAAATCGGTTCCTGCATTATCTTGACACTGGGCTCCATTTCAGCCTCATGAACTCAAATGGTGGCCCCGGACAGGCGCAACACGCTGAGAGCAAACTCCTTCATCCCCAACCTGCCCATCCGGGCCTGCCCGGCACCTCTGGCCGGCTAAATCGAGCTCCGGTTTGTCCCTTCCGCGGCCCTGGGCCAGAAGTAGCCAAAGACAAAGGTCGCGATCGTGGTAGCGGGCCATGCCCAGTAAAAGCCCACGCTCGTCCTGAGCAACTGCGCATCACCCTCGCCCTCAATATAATACATGGGAAGGGAAGCGAGCCACTCATACGGCATCTTGATGAATTCGAGAGTGTGAAGCAGCACCCACACGTCATTGCGGATAAAGAGGACACCCGTGAACGATACAACTGAACCGATCACAAGTCCGAGAAAACTGCCCCGTCCCAGCAAAGCACACAGGAACATTCCTAATAGTGGACCCATCGTGTAAGTCGTCATCCCGAACGCGAGCGGAAGAATGGCAACGCCTGTATTCTCCTGTACCCAGCGCATCAAAAGGGTGAAACCCGTCAGGAACCCTCCCCAAAAAACCACCCACATCCGGCTTCGGGAGACAAGTTTGCGCTGTTGTCGGGGATCCTCCTGGCCGGCGGGATCGTAAAGCACCGATATGGTGGTCTGGCTCAGGGCTGCCAGAATCGAGTCGAGACTTGAGATTGCCGCCGCGAAAACTCCTCCCAGGATCAAGCCACTCAATCCGGGTGGCAACTCCTTCACGATCCAGATGGGGAATACATTGTCGGGTTTTCCGGGATTTCCCTCGTCCGCTTTCCAGCCCATGCCCTCTGCGACCGTCCCTTCTGGCGGATGATTGGCATACCAGACGAAAAGGGCTGCCCCGACCATGAGCATGAGGAAAGTCACCCCCTGTCCGGCCGAACTCCAGATGATCGCCTTCCTTGCATCCTTGGCATTCCTGCAGCAGAACATTCGCTGGGCGTTCAACTGATCGACCCCGAAGGCCCCGACGTTGAGGAAAGGCACCGCAAAAACCGCAACCCAGAAGGTGAATTTGAAGGCGTCAGACACTCCCGTGTCAAAGGTCAGCCATTTCGTTTTCCCGGCCTCCGCAGCAATCTCAAGCCATCCGGCTCCGAGATGCGCTCCCGCCCAAACCAGCGTGATGATCCCTCCCGTTGCAAAGAGAAAAAACTGCATGACATCGGTCCAGATAACGGTCCGCATACCGCCCATCAAGGTCCAGCCAATCGCAAATAAGCCGATGATAAGGATGCAGATCTCAAAGGAGAACGGAGTCACGATCATGAGCGGAATGGCCGCCACCAGCACCCGAACGCTTTGTGCCAGGATTGATCCGATCGTGAAAAAGACGGTCGCAAGGGTTCGAAGCTCCGGCTTGATCCGGCAACCCATGTAGTCGTAGGGGCTGTATATGCCTTCCTGGTAAAAGACCTTGGTGAAAAACACCCCCACAACAACCCTGCCCATAATCGAGCCGAGCGCCCATATCATGTAGGTGAAATCTCCATTGGCCGCCATCACTCCGCCTGGCACCCCGATAAAAGTGACTCCACTGATCTCCGTCGCGATGATCGAGCCGCACACCGCCAGCCATGGGAGCGACCGCCCACCCGCAAAGAAATCACTCATGGAGGCCTGTTTCCCCCGCATCTTGTGCCCAACCCAGGTGGTCAATCCGAGGTAGCCGAAGAGCACTATCCAGTCCAGGGGCTCGAACCACTCGTGAATCTCCATCCGCAGTTCCACCCTACCGCCCTCTTCTCCCTCCGTCGACCCTTCGCTGAAAAAATTCAACCAATCGAAAGTAATATTCTTGTCGCCCTGCTCCGAACGGATAGTCTGCCTTTTTATTCGTTAAGGTGCCTGCAGAGGGAACGACAGCCAAGGTCGCTGGTATCATCCCCGCCCGATGGGGATCCTCCCGCTTCCCCGGAAAGCCCCTCCATCACCTCGCCGGCAAGAGCCTGCTCCGGCACGTCTTTGAGCGTGTGAACCAGTGTGAACAACTCGACCTCCTTCTGGTCGCCACCGACGATGTTCGCATTGAGGAAGAGGCCCGCTCCATCGGTGCCGAGGTTGTCATGACTTCCCCGGATCATCCCACGGGAACGGACCGCATTGCGGAAGCCGTGGCGCCACATCCCGACGTCACCCACGTCATTAACATCCAGGGTGACGAACCCCTTGTGGATCCAGCCCTGGTCGACTCCTTCGTGACCGCTTTGACAGCCGAACCCGACCTGCCCATGATCACGGCCGCCAATCCCATGACCGACCGCGCTCAACTCGATGACCCCGATATCGTGAAGGTCGTCGTCGACGGGGGAGGAAACGCGCTCTACTTCTCCCGCAGCCCCATTCCCTTCCTCAGGACCCAGCCCGACACCCTCGTGCCCCTGCGCCACATGGGCCTCTACGGCTACCGTCGCGATTTCCTTGAACAGTTCGTCAGTTGGCCTCCCGGCCTGCTTGAACGGGCGGAACAACTCGAGCAACTCCGCGCCCTTGAAAACGGCGCCCGCATCCGCGTTGTACTGACCAAAGATCATTCCATCGGACTCGACACCCCCGAACAGGTTCCACACCTGGAAGCCCTCCTTGCCTCCTGCAACCCTCCATAATATCCTGAGCACTAATAACCAATCACCTGGCGTGAAATACATCTTCGTCACCGGAGGAGTGGTCTCCTCCCTTGGAAAGGGACTCGCCTCCGCATCCATCGGCACTCTGCTTGAGCACCGTGGCCTCAAGGTCACTATTCAGAAGTTCGATCCCTACCTCAATGTTGATCCCGGGACCATGTCTCCCTACCAGCACGGGGAGGTCTACGTCCTCAACGACGGAGCGGAAACCGATCTGGATCTTGGACACTATGAGCGCTTCACCAACTGCGTCCTGACCCGTTTCAACAATCTCACCTCGGGCCAGGTCTTCGAGAACGTCATCAAGAAGGAACGTAGAGGCGACTACCTCGGGAAGACCGTGCAGTTCATCCCCCACGTAACCGACGAGATCAAGGCCCGCATCCATGACCTCTCATCAATGAACCCGGAGGTCGACGTCATCATCACCGAGATTGGAGGCACCGTGGGGGACATTGAGGGGCACCTCTTCCTGGAGGCCCTCCGTCAGTTTTCCCTCGAGGTGGGTCGCGAAAACGTTTGCTTCATTCACGTCACCCTCCTGCCCCTCATCCGGGCGGCGGGGGAGATCAAGACCAAGCCCACCCAGCAGTCGGTTGCCAAGTTGCGCGAAATCGGGATCCAACCGGATATCATCATCTGCCGTACCGAGCATGACCTCGACGAGGACAACCGACGAAAGATTGCAATGTTCTGCAACGTCGAGAAGAAGAACGTGGTGGCTTTCCGGGACGTGAAGCACACTATCTATGAGTGCCCTCTTGACCTGCGGCGCGACAAGATCGACCGCCTCGTAGTCGACAATCTGGGAATTGATTCCCCTACCCCCGACCTGCAGGGCTGGGAGGATTTCGTGGACCGCCTGATCAAACCAAAGCACACCGTGAACATTGCGGTAGCAGGCAAGTACATCGAACTGCAGGACGCATACAAGTCCATCTACGAGTCACTTGCCATCGCGGGCGCCGACCATCACACCAAGGTGAACATCGTGCGGGTGGACTCGGAATCGATCGAGGAACACGGGGCTCAGAACAGCATCGGGGAAGTCGACGGCATCCTCATCCCGGGGGGATTTGGTGACCGCGGCATCGAAGGCAAGATCCAGGCCGCCCACTATGCCCGCACCATGCGCATCCCCTACCTTGGGATCTGTCTCGGTATGCAGGTGGCCACCATCGAGTTCGCCCGCAACGTCTGCGGGTTAGAGGGCGCGGATACCACTGAATGCCGCAAGGACACTCCGCATCCGGTCATCTGCCTGCAGGAGGAGCAGAAGGGAGTGGAGGACATGGGCGCCACCATGCGCCTGGGAGCCAGCGAGTCCAATCTCCTGGCCGGGACCATGGCGGCAGAACTCTACGGTGGCGCCAACGTTATCAGTGAACGTCACCGCCACCGCTACGAGTTCAACCCCGACTATCTCGATCAATTCCAGGACGCGGGAATGGTAATCGCCTCCACCTCCGTCAGGGAGGGTCTGGTGGAAATCATCGAACTCTCCGATCACCCCTTCTATCTGGGCGCCCAGTTCCATCCGGAGTTTCAATCCATGCCCAACAAGCCGCATCCCCTCTTCTCGGGATTCGTGAAAGCCGCGCTGGACGCAAAGGTTGCTGTGCCGGCCTGAACCCCGGTGCCCGGCGCTTCGCCGTCACCGGAGAGCCCCCATGTCACCCAATCAACTCCTCCTCCTGGGCGTCAACGGTCCGGAACTCACCCGCGAGGAAGGCGCTCTCTATCGCGAACTGCAACCCGGCGGATTTGTCCTTTTCACCCGAAACCTGGTCAATGCCAGGCAAACCCGCCAACTCACTGATGAGCTTCGCGCGCTGTGCCGGACCCCTCCCTTCATCGCTATCGATAATGAAGGGGGGCGAGTCTGGCGCACCGCCCCCTTTGCTCCCGCTCCCCCCTCCCCGGAACAGTTACGAAGGACGGGTGACGCTGGTCTGATCGCCCGGGCCGGCTGGGCCACCGGGCGACTCCTCGATCTCCTCGGGATCAACTTCAATCTCGCCCCCGTTCTCGACATTGATCACCTCCCCGGGGCCTCCAACGCCCTCCGGGGCCGCTGTTGGGGCGAGAGCGATCAGGAGGTCATCAACAATGCCGGTGTGTTCAATCGCTGGCAACGACGCCAGCGCATCCTCGGATGCGCCAAGCACTTCCCGGCCGGGGGACGCGCCGCCAATGACCCTCATCATGATCTTCCGGTGGTCGAGATGGACACCGATGAACTGCAACGCAGCGACCTCATTCCCTATACCGCCCTCATGCCGGAACTGGACGCCATCATGATCAGTCATCTCCATTTTCCTCGAATCGACGCCGACGGCCTTCCCGCCTCGCTCTCCCGCAACATCATCCAGGGACTGCTCCGAGACCGACTAGGGTTCGACGAGCATCTTGTCCTCACTGACGACCTCGACATGGGAGCTATTCAACAGGGATACGGCACCCCTGAAGCGGCCCGCCTGGCGATCGAAGCGGGGGGCGACCTTGTCCTGCTCTGCCACGAATTCATGAATGCCCGACAGACCCTGGCTGCCCTGCAGGAACTTCCAGGTCCGGTTCTCCACGACATCGATATCCGTATCGAGAAGGCGAGGAAGCGCCTCCGGATTCCTCCCGGTTTCTCGGAGGCAACCCTCACCGAAATTGCCGGAGACCTCACCAAACTCCGCAAGGATGTCCTCGGAGAGGAGAGCGGTCCCGATGCCGACGGACCACCGCAGAGTCCGGTGGAGGATTATTGATTCCCCTTCTCACCTGCAAGACGGGCTTATCGCCTGGGGAGACCGCTGGAACACTCTGGCAGGTCTTACCTGCCGCAGGAAGTCTCTTAGCTTCCCCGTTCGCACACCAGGTTCCTTCCGGTCATTTCGGGAGGTTGCTGAAGTCCCAGCATTGCCAGGAGAGTGGGTGCCACGTCCGCCAGGATCCCGTCATCAACCATCCTGCCCTCGGCATCATCGGCTACATAAACCGCGTGGACGAGGTTGGTGGTGTGCGCGGTGTGGGGAGAACCATCGGAATTGCGCATGAACTCGCAGTTGCCATGATCTGCCGTGATGAGCAGCCTGCCCCCCAGTCGCAGGGTCTCCTCCACCACCTGCCGCACAGCATCATCAATGGTTTTCACCGCCTTGACGGCTGCCTCGATGACCCCGGTGTGCCCCACCATGTCCGGGTTCGCATAATTGAGAATGACGAGATCATAATCCTTCAACTTCTCAACCACCGTGGCGGTCACTTCAGCAGCGCTCATCTCCGGCTTGTGATCGTAGGTCGGCACGTCCTTCGGAGACGGGATAATGATCCTCTCCTCCTCCGCACAAGGCACTTCCTCCCCGCCGTTGAAGAAGTAGGTGACATGCGGATACTTCTCCGTTTCCGCAATGCGGAGTTGATTCCTCCCGGCGGCTGCCACCACCTGTCCGAGCACGTTCACCAGAGTTTCCGAGGGAAAGACCACCGGGCAATCGTAGGTTTCGTCGTATTCGGTCAGGGTCACGTAGTGGACGTCCGGACGTGCCCCCGTGTCGAAGTCCTCGAATCCCCCGGCCAGGAAGGCTTCCGAGAGCTGGCGGGCCCGGTCCGCACGGAAATTGAAGAAAAGAACGACATCTCCATCGCGAACGCGTTGTGTGTTGGCCTCGTGGAAAATGATGGCAGGCAGAAACTCGTCTGTCTTGTTCTTCCCGTATTGCTGCGCCACCGCCTCGCTGGCCAGAATCTCACTCGCCTCACCAACACCATGGACGATGGCGTCCCATCCCAGCTTGGTCCGTTCCCATCGACGATCCCGGTCCATTGCAAAATAGCGACCTACCACCGTCGCAATACGCGCGCCGTACTCCGCGAGCCCATCTTCCACCTCTCCAAGAAAATCCGCTCCACCAGTGGGCGAGGTGTCCCGTCCGTCTGTAATGGCATGGGCCATGATATCCTCAACGCCTGCCGCCCTGGCGGCTCCTGCCAGAGCCACCAGGTGATTCTGGTGGCTGTGCACCCCGCCATCCGAAACCAGTCCTATCAGATGCAGTCGACTGGAGCGGGCCTTCGAAAACGCCTCCCGGAGAACTGCATTCCCAGCCAGTTCTCCGCTCTCGATCACCTTGTTGATCCGGGTCAGATCCTGATAAACGATCCGCCCCGCTCCCAGGTTCAGATGCCCTACCTCGGAATTGCCCATCTGGCCGTCGGGCAGACCCACATCCATTCCCGAACAACTCACGAATCCCCTGGGATACCTGGTCAGCATCTCATCGTGAAACGGGGTTTCGGCGAGCAGGGTGGCATTTCCGTCCGCCTCCGCTGTTTCCTCCCCTCCAGGATTCACGCCCCAACCATCTCGGATAATGAGAACCACAGGTGATTTTGGCATGACGCGGGGACCATAATGACGGACGGCCTCCTGCCAAGGCGCAATCTCGATTCTTCCTGAACCCCACGGGAACCTTCCGCAGGCAGATCGTTTAAGGGAAGACCGTGCCGCCCTGGGTCCTGCCGCCGAAGATCGCACAGACTTGCGCTGCAACCGGGACAACCACCTCGACCGAAAGGTGCGCCGCTGATCTCCCTTCCTGTCAAGATCCCAAATTTCGATTCGGATGGAAACCTGGATCCGGCCGGACAAGTTGCGGGATTCTGCCCGATCCGGATGCTAGTCACTCACCTGCACGTTATCAATTGACAGACCACTGAAGGCATCAACGCCTCCGTCGCTCTCGAAATTCCATTCGATGACAACATTCTCCCCATTTGCCTCCGGCACCACTGGTATCCGAATCCTGATCCAATCGACGTCAAAAACAGTCATGTCGAGTGGCGTCGCTGTTCCCAGTTGAACCAGGTCTGACGCTCTGAGAAATCGCACGGTCGCGATGTCCGCGACCCCATCAGCATCGCGAAAGGCCATGAAACTCAACTCCGCCTCCGTAACGGCGCTCATGTCCAATACCGGCGATCGCAGAGAGATGTTCGAGTCTGCACCATAATCACCCAGATTCGTGGACCAGGCATTACTCGAGTCTTCCGCCCCGGAGAGCGGACCGGTCGTTGCCCCGGGCGTTCCAAGTTCCCAGCGCGTATTGCCACCTGGATCGTTTATGACAGTGGTCCACCCGCCAATCCCGGATTCAAAATCATCAGCGAGAGCAATGACCGGGGGGCATCGAATTCTCCAATCACAAAGAAACGCCTTTCCTCAGCGGGCAGGGGCACCAGGAGGGTCTTCCTTGGGGGGTAGCCGCCAGGCCCTGCTGCTCATTGAAAATGGGCCGCTGGGCAGAATCACCATTGGAAGGATCCAGTTCGCTGCGCAGGTTGTAGAGTTTCCCTGGAGAGCTTTCCCACTGGATCATCAACTCGTTACCGCTGTCCAGACGGCGCATCTCCGCAATCTGGATCTTCTTCGCAGGGAGGGGGAGGTGGACCCCTTCCTTCACGAGAAAAAAATCGATGTCAACCGCGCCGGTCTCTGGAGTGGCTCCCAATCCCATGACCGCATACGTATAGCTTTCATCGCCATTAATCCCGGAGGCGAGGTGAAAGTTCTGGGGAACGGTTTCCCCATTCAGGTAGATGTCAGCCCGGCGCGTTCCTCCACCCGAACTATCCGCCTCCAGCGTGACCCATACATCCATCCAGTCCTGCGGGATAACATCCAGCACATTCGCACTGCCGGCAGCATCATCCCCATCCACCTCCTCAGAAGGAACGGTACCGTTCAAGCGATTCATCACCAGGCCTTCCCCCCCGGTAAAATCACCCAGGGAAGTATTCGCGTAACTCGTCGAGGGAGCAAAGGACGCGCTTCCTCCATAAAACTGGTCCCATATTCCAATGACGCTTTTGCCTCCGTTGTGCAGGGCATAACCATCCCCAAGGGGGGGGCCAGCGGCGTCCATCCGAGTAAATATCCAGAGACCCGCTCTCCCAAGTGGCCACCCGCGTACGAAAATACATCGTGACACCTTCGACAAGGGGAGAATAACCGGGGCTGAAAATATTGGTGAGATCCTTCGAAAAAAAATCTTCCTATTAGACGGATCGTTGCCGGGATTCCCGGTATCCTGAATACGCAGGAAGGCGTCATCCCCATCCGTTAACACCCCCGCTCCACCCGGACGACCAACGCCGATAGTAGTGCCATCCCTGGAATCTGAACCGTTGTCATAATCCCAGCCATCCATACTGGGATCAACTTCCCCGTTGCAGACCGAGTCCCAACCGCCCGGGGGGATCGACAAACCTGCTGTCCTGAGCGAACAAGAATGCGCCCGAAAGATAAGTCACCTGGACGAGGTGCACGATATTGATGCCGATCGCGCTCATAGCGGCCCTTGGGTTTTTCATTTGGAATAATGGGAAAGCGGCCATCAAAAACACCAGAAAATACAGCATTGAAGGCTCTCTCAGCCTGAGATCGGGAAAGATTGCCGAAGTTTAGAATTTCTCATTCCGGAATTAATGCTTTTCTCCTTCCGTGTCCTTCCTCGAGCTCGTCGATGTTCACACCCACTTTCCCATCCGGAAGGGAACGTTCGGGGGGATCACCGACGTGGTGCGCGCTGTCGACGGTGTCAGCCTCCGGATCGAAAAAAGTGAAATCCTGGGACTCGTCGGGGAGTCCGGTTGCGGCAAATCCACCCTCTCCCGCACCATCATGCAGCTCCAACCAGCCAATTCTGGCCAAATTTTTCTTGAGGGCCAGAATCTGAGCACCCTTGGCTCAATGGACATCCAGAGGCGGCGTCTCGATTTCCAGATGGTCTTCCAGGACCCCTATGCCTCCCTCAATCCCCGCATGACCGTCTACTCCACCCTCGCCGAGGCTCTCTGCCAGCGCCACCGCCACCTCCGCAGATCCAGAGGCAAGCTTGCCAGCAAGGTTGGAGAGCTAATGGAACGGGTAGGTCTGGACGCCCGCTTCATGCGGAAATATCCCCATGAATTCTCTGGTGGTCAGCGTCAAAGGATCGCCGTCGCTCGCGCCCTTGCACCCGAGCCCAAACTGGTGCTGGCCGATGAACCGGTATCCGCCCTCGACGTCTCGATCCAGTCCCAGATCCTCAATCTTCTCCTCAAACTCCGCGACGACCTCGACCTGACCATGATCTTCATTTCCCACGACCTTTCGGTAGTCCGCTACCTCGCTGACAACATCGCCGTGATGAATGCCGGCAGGATCGTGGAATACGGACCCGCTGGGGAGGTCTTTAGCAACCCCCAGGACGCCTACACCCGGAAACTCCTGGCTGCCATTCCCCGAATCCAGCTCTCCGCCTGAAACCTCTCCAGGCATCATCGCGCCCTACCCCGCCGCTCCCGGCAATTCCGCGAACTGAAGTCCTGACAAACCCCCATTCCGACCTACATTCTCTCCCAGACGATGAGTTACCAGGTCTTCGCCCGCAAATACCGCCCCCGGACCTTCGAGGACGTTCTGGGTCAGGATCACGTGGTGACCACCCTGCGTAATGCCATTGAGGGCGATCGACTGGCACATGCCTACCTCTTTGTCGGACCACGCGGCACTGGAAAGACGTCGACCGCGCGCATTCTTGCCAAGGCTCTCAACTGCAGTAATGGACCGCGCCTCGACTTCGACCCCGATGAGGAGATCTGCCTGGAAATTGCGGAAGGGCGCTCACTCGATGTCCTTGAGATCGATGGCGCATCCAACAACGGAGTGGAGCAGGTGCGCGAGTTGCGGGAGACCGTTAACTACGCCCCTGCCAGCGGGCGCTTCAAGATCTACTATATTGACGAGGTTCACATGCTTAGCACGGCGGCTTTCAATGCCCTCCTGAAAACCCTGGAGGAACCGCCACCTCACGTGAAGTTCATCTTCGCTACCACCGAACCGAACAAGATCCTTCCCACCATCATCTCGCGCTGCCAGCGCTTTGACCTGCGCCCCATCCCCAGTGAGATCATCGCCAGTCACCTCCAGCACATCGCCACCGAGGAGAACGTCACCCTGGAGCAATCGGCAGCCTGGACCATCGCCAAGGGCGCTGAGGGAGGCATGAGGGATGCCCAGTCCATGCTCGATCAACTCGTTGCCTTCTGCGGCGAAGCGATAACCGATCGGAACGTGCAGGATGTGTTCGGTTTCACCTCCTCCGAAACCATCGCAGCCCTCACCTCGTCCATCTTCAGAAGAAACACTGCTGAGAGCCTCTCCCTCGTGCAAGCCGAGGCCAACAAGGGCAAGGATCTCACCCAGCTCCTCTCTGAACTGGCCAACTTTCTCCGCGCCCTCCTGATCGGTCGTCTCAGTCCTGACTCCACCGACGTGGAGGTGCCCGCCGACTTCTGGGAACAACTTGGCGAACACGGCAAACATCTGAGTGACGACCGCCTCCTGACGGTTCTCGATCGTCTTGCTGATGCCGATGCACGCATGCGCCGGGCTTCCAACAAGCAACTCCACTTTGAAATCGCCCTGATCCGCGCCACCCAGTCACTCGATGAAGTGCGCATCAGCGACGTGGTCAAGGCTCTGGAAAAAGGTGCCCCCCCGGACAGTCCTCCCACCACCCCGGAAGAACCTGCGGCCACGATCCCCGCCCCTGGAGACCGACCGAAAGCCCCGGAACCGCTGACCGACCCGGGCAACACCCGTCGCACCTCCTCTCGTGCCCGCAAGAAACGGCGTGACGTCGAGAACCAGCTTGAGTCGTTGATCGAACAAGCCCCCGAAAAACGACCTGAACCCGCTCCCCAACCCGACCAGACAGCCCCGGAGGCTGCCCCTACTGCAACCGCCCCGCAATCCGGAGACTCTCCTGCCGCGGCCGAACCCCCGGCCCAGGATTCCTTCTACGACGACCCACTCGTTCACGATGCCCTCCGCATCTTCAAGGGAAAGCTGAAGGAGTGAAATATGTCCCGTCCGGGCCGCAAGTTCTTCGCAGTGGCTCTGGTGTCGGCCTCTCTCGGCTTTCACCTGATGACCGTCGCAATCTTCTCGCGACAGCCTGATCGTTTGGCGGCATTCACCGTCATCCCGATCTGGATCTGGGGAGCAGGCGGCCTTCTTCTCTCCAGCTGTGCCTTTCTCCTTTTTCGCGCCCGGCTCTCCCTTTTTGCCACCGCCGCCTGGGCGCTCACCATTTTCTTTCTGGCGGACGAGACCCGTCCCCTCGCCCGCATTGGCTCACCATCACTTGGCACCGGTCGTCCCCAACGCTTCGAAGGACGTGAGGTCATCCGGGTAGCCACCATCAATTGGGCCGGCTCCAACGAAAACTTCTCGGAATCCATCATCCGCTACCAACCCGACCTTGTTTTCATTCAGGAGATCCCTCATCCCTATCGCCTGCGCCAGCTCAACGAAACACTGTTCGAGGGCAAGGGAGACTACCGCTACGACAAGCACACCCGTTGTGGATTGGTGGCACGAGGTGAGATTGAGCATCACATCCCCAACCCAAGGGAACTCCCCTACCGCAACCATCAGGTCCGCGTCAGACTGCCAAACGGTCGACGAATTGAACTGGTCAATATCCATCTACAGGCCGCGGCCACCGATTTGAACCTGTGGAGCCGTGATTGCTGGCGACGCCACCATCACAACCGGAAGCGGCGCCGCATGGAGATCGCAGTTGCCTTGCAGAAACTTGAGAAAACCAACATCAGCCCCAAACTGTCCGCTGTAATCATTGCCGGAGATTTCAATGCACCCGCAGGTGACCGCGTCTACGGCATGCTGAAGGGCGAATTCATCGACACCTTCAGTGAGGCAGGCTCCGGTTGGGGGAACACCTATCACCGCGCCTTCCCTATTCTCCGTCTCGATCACATCTTTGCCTCACGGGCCTTCCATGCTGTTCGTTCAAGGGTCGTCAGCGTCAAGGAATCTGATCACCGCATGGTTGTTTCAGACCTCCTCATGAAGTAAGCCAATCCCGTCCCGCCCGCTACAACCGGAATCAGACATCTCGCCCCGCTTCACCTCCTCCGCTGCCCGGCACCAAGCGATCCGGGCTACCCCCGCTCCCATGCCCGAAATCACTCGCGACCATCTTGCCGAAGTCCTCGAAGAGATCGCCCTCCTTCTCGAACTGAAAGGAGAGAATCCCTTCAAGATCCGGGCCTACCGCAATGGTTCCGAGATCGTACGCTCTTTTGACGGCGATATCGTTCAGCGAGCCAGGGAGAACGATCTGAAGGGCATCAAAGGAATCGGCGAAGCCCTCCAGCAAAAACTCCACGAACTGGCCTCCAGCGGCCTGCTCGCCTTCCACCAGAATCTCAGGAACGAATTCCCGGAAGGACTTTTCGAACTCCTCGAACTACAGGGCCTCGGCCCCAAGAAGGTCAAGGCCCTCTACGAAGAACTCTCCATCGCCTCCCTGGGCGGATTGAAACGCGCCTGCAAATCCGAACTGGTGGGTGAACTCCCAGGCTTCGGCAAGAAGAGCGAGGAGAAGATTCTCGGGGCTATCGAAGCGCATGAGCGTTTCTCCGGCTACTTCCTCCTCGCTGAGATCGCCCCGGATGCCGAACGCATCCTCGGGATTCTGAGACAGCATCCGGATGTCAGCCGCGCAGAGATTGCGGGATCCTATCGACGCGGCAAGGAAACGGTTCACGATCTCGACTTCCTCGTGGCCACCCCGGATCCCGCAACCATCACGGCCTATTTTACAGAACTTGAAGGCATCCGGGAGATCCTCGCCCACGGCCGAACCAAGGCCTCCGTCCGCCTCCACAGCGGACTGCAGTGCGACCTGCGTGCCGTCTCCAACCGCGAGTGGCCTTTCGCCCTCATTTACTTCACCGGGAGCAGGGAACACAACGTCGAATTGCGCTCCCGGGCTCTCCAGCAGAAGTTGACCCTCAACGAGTATCAACTCCACCCGGTCACAGGCACCCAACGCAACGACCCCACCCCGGAGATCAGGGAGGAGAACGACATCTACGCTGAACTGGGATTTCAATTCATCGAACCGGCTCTCCGGGAAAACCGGGGCGAATTCGATGCCGCAATCAAAGGGGATCTTCCCCGACTCGTCGAACAGGACAACTTGCGGGGCACCTTTCACAATCACACCACCGAGTCCGATGGCCGATCCTCCCTGGCCGAGATGGTCGAAGCTGCCCGTGAACTGGGACTCTCCTACCTTGGCATCGCAGACCACTCCAGATCCTCCTTCCAAGCCAACGGTCTCGACGAGAAACGCCTCCTCACTCAGTCCGAGACCATCCGCACTCTCAACGCCGGTCTCGACGACATTGACCTCTACGCCGGTAACGAAGTCGACATTCTCCGTGACGGCACTCTGGATTTCGACGATGAAATCCTGGCCCAACTCGACTACGTGGTCGCCTCCGTCCATGCCTCTTTCAACCTCACCGAGAAGGAGATGACCGCCCGCCTCATCAAGGCCATGGAGAACCCGCATGTGACCATGCTGGGTCACCTGAGCGGACGCCTCCTCCTGCGCCGCGATCCCTACGCCGTAAACCATGAAAAGATCATCGACTGTGCGGCTGAGACCGGGACGGTCATCGAACTCAACTGCTCCTCAAAGCGCATGGACATGGACTGGAGATGGTGGAGACGTGCCCGGGACAAAGGGGTGAAATGCTCTCTCAACCCCGATGCTCACCACGCAACGGGCCTGCAAAACCTCCACTTCGGCATCCGGGTAGCCCGCAAGGGCTGGCTCCGTCGGCAGGATGTCCTGAATTGTCTTCCTGCCAAAGACATCCAAAAATGGCTGCAAACCCCTAAAGCTAAGCGTCTCTAGCATTCCACAATTCCGTCTTTTCCATCCCGGAATCCTGCCGTATGGTGCGCCGCGCATGACACACCTGCGATGCTTCGCTTGTGGCCTTCTTGCTGCAACGGTGACCCTGTTACTGTGCCCTTCGGTTGGAGCACAGGCACCACCGTTGGGCAGGTTCAAACCCTCGGACGTCTACTTTCAGGCGTGGCTGACCGTCCGCGACGCCGAGAAGGCGGAAAAGGACGGCAAGTTTCTCGAAGCCTTCAATCGCTACGATAAGGCCAGGCAACTGTTCGAGTCGGTGGCTCTCTCCGACCCCGAATTCAAACCTGATCTCGTCAAAAACCGGCGGGACTCCACCACTCAGGCCATGTCCGCAATCCGCGAAAAGGCTCTCGGCGAAAGGAACAAGCTCGCCCGGCGCACAGGAGATCTGGTTGAGGGAAAAACTGTCCCCCGCCGGGAAGCTGACCTCGATATTCCGCAACTCAGCAGGGAAGAGCAGAGCAAGGTGGCGGCCCTCCAGCGACAGATCGGACAATACCGGGACGAACTCCGGAAGGCCCGCTCCGACCGCGACGCCAATGCCGTGCGCCTGCGGGAGGCACTTCGACAGTTGGAGCAGGAGCGCGACCGGGTGGCCCGGGCTCCGGTGGCCAATCAGCTCCAGGATCTCAACCAGCGGATCAGAAAAGTTGAAGACGAGCGCGACACGATGTTCAAGGCACTCCGGGACAGCCGGGCCGAACATCAGGATGTTCTCGCTCAACTCGCCGTGGCCAAGGCTGACGCCGCCGCGGCCCAGAAACGGGCCACTGACCTCGAGGAAGTGGTTAATGTTCAACAGTCTGCAGCCAAGGAAGTTGTGGAAGGGCTACGCCGCCAACTCAAGGAACTGAAGGACTCACTGGTGGAGAAGGACCGGAATTACATCGCCCTCGAGTCACGTAATGCCCAACTCGACAGGCAACTGGGAGAAGCCCGGGCGGAAGTCCATGGCCTCCGGGATGAACGCGATGCTCTTCTCGTTCAACGCGACCAGATGGCGGCCCTTCTCAAGCTCAACGAAAGCGAGCGCGTCCAACTTCTTATCAAACAGAACATGGACCTCGGCCGGGACCTCAAGATCGCCCGTGATCGTCTCATGGCCCTCCACACCGACAACAACACCACCAAGGATCAACTGATCGAAGCCAAGAGGGACCTCGCGCAGGCCAAGGGACGCCTGATTGATTTCCAACGTGAGAACGCCTCGCAGAAAAGCCGCCTGGAGGCGATGGAAGCCCGCCTTCGTAACGCCGGGACAGAACTCAAGGAGGATCTCAAGTCTGCAAAACTCGATCCCGGATCCCGCCAGGAAATGGAGATGCTGCAGGACATTATCCTGCGCCAGCTGCGAATCCAGGAACACCGCCGCAGTGCCAAGGAGTCCATCCTGGCCGAAATCAGGAAAATCGGACAACAGGGCGGCCCCCTGGTCCGGAACATCCAGGGACTCTTCGACCAGGAATTGAAACTCACCGCTGAGGAGAGCAATCTCCTTGCCGAATTCAAGATTGACGACGACTTCATCTTCGATGACCGGCCCGAGCAGCATGAGGTGGCCAATGCGGCCAGAAGCCTCCAGCAGAGCATCACCATCAAGGATCAACTCGCCAGGCGGGCCTTCTCCAACGGTCGCTTCCTCGCCGCCCGTGAGGTTTTCGAGTCCATCCTCGACCAGCATCCGGGACACGTTGAAACCATGCTCAACCTCGGAGTCGTGCACGTGAAGAACGAAGACATCCCTCTCGCCATTTCCTCCTTCAACGATGCCCTTGTCATCCGGGGCGACAATCTCCCCTTCGCTCACTTCATGCTGGGGGTCTGCCACTACCGGGGCGCCGACCTCCAGAACTCCAGGTTGAGCCTGCAGCGCGCGGTGGATCTTGATAATGACAACGCCAAGGCATATGTCTTTCTCGGTAACGTGGCCGGACGTGAGGACCGCGACGACGAAGCGGAAAAACACTTCCAGACTGCCATCCAGATCGACCCCACCCTCTCAGACCCCTACTACAACCTTGCCGTCATCTACCTTCGCAAGGGAATGAAGGAGGAAGCTCTGAAGTTCTACCAGGAAGCCCTCAAGCGGGGCGCCGACCCCAATCTGGAGTTTGAATCCAGCCTGGCCCTGGGCTAGTCGTTCACGAGCCTGTCGCCAGGCGGATCCATGATCCGCAAACGCCGGATTTCTTTTCTGACCCGATCCTTTGATTCCCTGCCATTTTCGCAATCTGGACCCAGCAACCCGACAGACCGGGATCGCCTACTGGTCCTGCACCACGATCTTCATCTCGTCCGAGTTTCCCCGCAACTCCGGAGCATACATCCCCTCCGCCCGGGTCGGCAGGGCGCTGAACCTGCCGGGGATCTCGGCGCGCAACCGGTAGCTGAGATTATGCCGCCCCCTGGGGAGAGTTCTCACGAAGAGGGCGACCTTCTCGTCACGATACTCGACAAAAGAGCTCAATCCCCCTCCATAACTATTGCCGCTGCGCAACTCTACCGCCTCAAGTCCCGCAGCCTTCCAATCCTCAAAGACAAGATAACTGTAGTCATTCTTGCTCTCCACTGACAACTCAACCTCGATGAGATCGCCGCTCCGGACGGTATCGCCCACCTCCAGTTTCTTCCGCTCATACTTTTCCCGGCGCTGCCTGAGAGCCTGCCCCCTCGAACCTGCCACGTCTTCAACAGCCTTGACGGGCACGAGCTTATAGAGGGTGCGGTCCACCTTCACCTCGAGCCCGGCCTTGCGGAGGAACTTCTCCTTGCTGAAGACCGTCAGGTAAACATTAGCATAAAGAGGCCCCTCGCCCTTGCGGCGGAGTTCCACCTTGTGCCTGCCCGTGCCCACGGCATCTCCCGCCACCACGGCCACCCCGTCATAACTGAAGAGGTTTTCCTTCGAGATCTTCACTGTCTTGAGCACTTTTCCATCGAGGACGACTTCCACCTCCATGTCGGGGCTGCCCTCCTTGCTGGCCCGCAGGTAATCCGCGATACTCTCGATGCAGTAGGCCGTGTCGCGCGTTGACTTCCAGTAGGTGGCGTGCTTGCGGTTGTTGACGAGATACTTGACCAGGCCGCTTGCCTGCGGACTCCGGGGCTTCGCCGCGGCCAGCAACTTGAGATACCAGGCCTGCGCTTCAAACTCGCTGCCGTACCAGTGCCACCAGTAGCCCCCGTTTCCGAGCTCCAGCCAGGCTGTCTGGTTCTCCTCATCCACCTTCAGGAACTGCTCAATGTTGCGGATCACGGCATCCCGCTTGGCCGCATCCCCGGTCCGGTGCAGTTCCAGTCCGAGGAGGCACTTGCCATAGACCGGCAGCTCAACCTTGTCCCTGAAGAGAAATCCCAGCATCTCTTCGTGATTCACTGTCGACTCACCCAGAACCCGGCGCACCAGGGCATCTATCGCATCGGCCCGCTGTTTGGTCCGCTTCTTGCGCTTCTTCCACATCCGGATCATTTCCGCCTGACCGGACTCGTGCTTCTTGAGCCAGCCCACTCCGCCCTGCAGCATGTCATCCGGAATCCTGGCCCCATTCGCCTTCGCCATCACAAGCCCGTGCACCACCACGGCAGTGGTGTGCGGATAGGACCGTTCGCCGTAGGCGCTGAACCAGCCCCAGCCACCATCGGCATTCTGCATTTCCCTCAACCGCTTCACCCCCTTGCGCACCATTCGATCCACCTCGTCCCTGTCCCAGACCGGATTCTCCTCCCACTGCTTCCACTGCGCTGCCCGCTCCCCGGCATCACCGATCTCCTGGGGATTCAGGTTCACCCGCTTGTTCTTCACCTCATTGAGATCGATCTTCATCTCCTGCAACAGCCGCTGGGTAATGACCGCCGGCACAAAACGGTTGAGTGTCTGTTCGGTGCAACCATAAGGATAATTCGCCAGATAGGGCAGGGCGTCGACCATGGCGCCTGCCACTGTGGGCGAATAGCGGATTTCCAGTCGGGTCTGGTCAGGCTGACGCTCCGCAGGCACCTCAAAATCAATCGCCACTGAATCCTCCTCCGGCCGAAGGGCCCTGCTCCATGACTCGGTGCGGTGCATTCCATGCACGTAGACGGGAAAACTCATTTCCATCGCATCCGAGTCATCGCTCGCAATCGCCTTCATCCGCACCGTCACCTCCCCTTCCCTCTTCGCTATCGTTCTCCAGTCCACCCGCTTCTCTCCCCCTGCCGGGATGACAACCCGTGACGACTGTGGGCCCGAAGCCTGCAGGGTCCCCCCATCGAGCTCGAGCACCACGTCAACCTCCTTGGCCTCCTCATGATAATTATGCACCACCGCACTGAGCACCACTTCGTCGCTTTCCACGAAGAAGCGGGGTGCCTGCAACCGGACGATAAGATCCTTGCTCGTGATCACCTCCGCTGACCCCTCCCCGACCCGGGTCCCATGCCCAAGCGCCCAGATCTTCACCTTCCAGGTTGTCAGGTTGTCAGGATAATCCACTTCGATTTCGGCCTCTCCCCGCTCATTGGTCGTTACCGCTCCCGCCCACTTCACCAGGTCGGCAAACTCCGAACGCACTATCACCTGCGGGCCATCACCTTCACCTCCAGCGCCATCTCGCCGGCTACGATTGTCCAGGCCCTCCACCAGTGCAGGAGGCGCCCCCAGATTGTCGACCGCCGCAAAAGGTTCTGCCTGGGCCACATTCGGACTTTCCGCCACACTGTCGTCTGAGGAAAATCTCGCGGAGTTCCTCATCTTAAGAGCACCCCCCGGGGCCCCAAACGGGTCCATCTGATCTGCCACCAACCGCCCAAAACGCCCGAGAACCTGCATCGTGACTGCCTTGACCTTGCTGAGATGGCGGCCCTGTAAATGCTGCGAGTGCAGGGGGCCGCGACCGTGAAAGGAGCGCTTCCAGTTCCAGAAAAAATCCCTGATGTTCCCCACATTGGATCCTCCCGAGATAGCTTCCAGGCTCTTGTCATATACCGTGACCACCGTGGTGCCCCGGTATGGCTCGCCGTTCTCGTCCTTCAGGCGCAGTTTCAGAGTCCCCTTCTCGCGCGGTTTGAACTTCTCCTTGCCGGGCAGAACTTCAACGGTAAGGAGACGCTTCGCCGGGGGCAGGACGATCTGCCTCGTTTCGGTCAACACCACTCCATTGGCAAGAGCAACCGCATGCACAAAGATGTTCGGCATGTCCTCACGGGTAAGCTTCACTGCCACCTCCTTCGATTTGCCCTTGATCCGGATCCGCCGCACTTCGTCGGCTGAATTTCCGGTGCCACGAACAAACAGCAGCACCGTGCTGTTCTTCTGCTTCGTGTTGATCAGGAGCCGGGCCTCTTCCCCCGGCTTGTAATCCTTCTTGTCCAGAACCAGCTCAAGCGGGTTAAACCGGCTCTTGCTGCCATCATCCTCCACCTTGCGAATGATGAAGACGGTGGCACCCTCCTCCTTGTTTCCCTTTTCATCAGTCAGGCGAACCGAGAACCGATATTGGCCCGGCTCCGGCCCCTTGAAACGAACCTCCCCCGAGCCCTTCTCCCGTTCCTCCAGCTTGAAGGACCGGATCTTCTCCTCCTGTACCTTGTCGTTGGCATCCAATCGAACCCGGAAGAGGTCGGCAGTTCCCGTCACCTGCACCGCTCTTCCATCGAGAGTACGTGCAGAGAAGGAGGCATTCAGGGTGTCCCCGGGACGGGCGTAGCCACGATCCATCCACACCGTGGCGGTGTAGGGCCTGCGGGCGGCCAGAACACTGCCGGAACCGTAAATCGTCCGCCGGGAGGAATCCACCACCTCCGCCGAGATGGCATAACGATGATCCATGTCCCCATGCACGAGTTTGGCTACCGAGGTGTCGATCGACACCGTCACCGTTCCATCTGCCCCGATCTCAAATTCGCGATCCATCACCAGTTCAGGAGGCGTCCAGCGCTCCCCCCGCCACCATGGCGGCACCGGGGCGACACACCCCCAGTCGTCCCAGCCCGGATACCAGTGATAATCCTGGCCGAACCACCAGTAACCCTCTCCGTAAAGCCAGTCCCAGCGCCCCCGCGGAAACCAGGACTGACTGTGACTGAAACGCTGCACCTTTACCTTCACCTTCCCCTCGGTCACCGGAGCCCCATGATAATACCTTGCCAGCACCTTGGCCTCGATCATCTCGCCGAGTCTGATCGGCTTATCGGGTGCCTCGACGATCACTTCGAATTCCGGTTTCTTGTATTCCTCAACCCGGAACTGGACGGATCCGCCCGGCACCTTTCCCGCGATACGCACATAATAGTTCCCCAGCCGTGCATCCGGGGGAAGGGTCCACTCCACCTCCACTCCGCCAAACTCGTCGGTGCGAAGCTTCTTGAACTCCTGCACCTTGCCCGTGTTCTGGTGATGAATCTCAATCGAGCACTCCCGATTTGCAAAGAGAGAGACGTCATCCAGATCATATCTGGCAGTCCGGCTCCAGAATTTCAGATGCACCTTCTGCTCCGGGCGATAGACAGGCCGATCGGTAATTCCGTAGGTTTTTGAGTGGTTGAGCTTGTTCCAGTGGAAGTCATGCCACCGGTAGTACTGGAACCCCATCAGCGCCCGTCCTCCCTCCGCACTGCGTCCCACGACCATCCAGTGGTAATTCTGGTCAAGGACATCCCTGCCCAGGATGATCGACCCGTCGACTCCGACCTTTTTCTTCAACCTCTTGGTCAGGACGTCGAATTTTTTTAAGGCTTTGCCTATCCCCTTGCGGGGCTCCACGCGATATCCGAAGAGTTCCAGTTCCCCGCTCAGCGGCGCGCCGGCCTTGCTTTCCGAGAGGTAGAACAACTTACCCTCCTTGAGTTGCTGGGAAACGAGCGCGGTATCACTGAGCCATACCACGATCCAGGAGGCATTGCCCTTTCCGGCCGTGGCCTTCAGGAGGTAGGCTCCCGCCCTGCTCACCGGCATTTCGAGTTCGGACCGCGTGTCCCAGTGATTCTTCCGCGGCTCCAGTGCGACCTTCCAGTCCTTCACCTTCTCTCCCAGATATTTCTTCTGGTTTCCATTCACCAGACGATTGCCGATCTGCGCCACATTCACCGTAGGGTGATCGATCTGGCGGGGGTTGCTCTCCAGGTGCTTGTAAAGATCTTCAATCACCAGATCGATCCGAAGTTCGTGCAGGGAAAGGCTGACCTCCCTGGCGTTGCGATAAATGAAATCAACCTTCGGCCTTTTCCCCGCCTGCTCCATCGGAGCGGAAACAAAACGCCCCCAGTCGCTCTCGATCTGCTCAAGCAATTTCTTCCGGTGGTCGTTATCCCCCCGGCCGTGGGTTTCAATCAGCCTCTTCAATTCCGTGCCCGCACTCACATACTGCCGCCTATTCAAAAGAATCTGCACCAGAAGATCGCCAAGCGAGTCGTTGGACATCTTCCCCGTCGAAAGCCGGCGCAGAAGTGGAATGAACTGGTAATCCTCCGGAAGCTCGAAGCGTCGTACCCCACTGGCCAGTTTCGCAATCGTCTCGTTCTCCTTCAGGGTATGAACCTGCAGGATTCCTTTCGCTTCATCGGGATCCTGTTGGCTCCACCATCCGAAACCGGACAGGGTGGTCACCCCGTAATGTTGAACAAGGAACCGGGCCCATTGGTCCTCCACCCGGGGTCTTCTGGCAGGATTCAGACGTACCGCTTCGCTGATCACCCACCGCCACCGCTCACCATCGTTGCGGGCGGCCTCCCAGGATTCAGGAACTCCGAGCACCAGCATATTGCCATCGGCATCAACCGGGGCCCCTCCTCCGCTCGAAAGGCGTTGTTCGCTTCCGAAATCAGGAAGCTCATCCAGAACGGTCAGCACACCCAGGGCCCAGACTCTCTGCGATCCAGTGCGACCACTGGAAAGATAAACAGCAAGTTCGGAGTGCATCTCGCTGAGCACTCCCCCATCCCCTGCTCCCGCCTTCTCGATGGCCTGCAGCACCAATTGAATGGCCCGCACCCGGTCCCGACCGCTGCAAGTCACATAACGTCCGCCCCCCCGGCGGTGTCCACGATGAAAATCCCCGTCCAGGAGGAATCCCAAATGCTGCAAGTGGTGATAACTTTCCGCCGCCTCCCTAAAAAGGGCCCAGTTCTCCGGGTGCCCTCGGACAGCTCCTTCCAGCAACTCATCCGCCAGGTTGATCTGCCGCAGGCGGCCAAGGGCCTGGAGGGCATTCTCAAGATCCTTCCAGCTCTTCCCGTCATCAACCTTCTCCAGCAGTTCCCGGTCTATTGCCAGGGCATCCTTCCAATCTCCCTGTTTCCTGAGCTTGTTCGCTTTTTCCCGGCTGATTCCGGCGGAAGATGGGCTCTCGGCAGCAAGTGCCCCTGCGGTGAGCAGCAGGGTGATGAGGAAGAAGTGGAGTTTCATGAAGATAGATGTTTTCTCTGGGATCGCCGCTCCGCGCCCTCGGACTGAAGGGGCGGCTTACGGAATAGACCCCCGGGGACGGAATATCTTAGTAAAAACTAGGGCTCAGATCCCGATCTTACGAATTCTTTACCTCTCGTCTTCTCTCTCCTCAAAATCGATCACCCGCCCTCGCTTTCTGGTTAACCGGAACCGCCCCCCATTACGCGTTCTCAGGGGCTGAAAGATTGTATCGGCTCCACTCTGTTTGATCTCAAACACAGTCGCAAGAAGCTCGCCGAGTCGACCCTTGGGGAATCCGCGCTCCGCAAACCAGGCCAGATACTCAGGAGGAAGATCGATGATGGGCACTCCCCGGGGCGGATACTCATCCGGACCATACTTCCCGAAGGGCATATGGGCCTTCCCGATTTCCTCCATCAGATTCCGCAGGTCGTCACGATCGATATCGGTAAACTCCACTCGCCCCATGAGATCAGAGCCATCCCATTGGTCAAGACGCCGCGGTCAAAGGTTCAGTTGCATCTGCGCCTTGCTCTCCAGATCCGCGAAACGAACTCCCACCCCTATCAATCGCACGGCCCGGCCATTGCCCCGGCCCCAGGCCTCAGCCAGCAATTCCCGGTATCTCTCGGCATCCATGACCTGATCAATTCCCCGTCCCGTCTCAACCAGGTCGGGCGCGCGCTCGGCTGTGGTCGTGGTGAAATCAGAGAACTTCAGCTTCACCACCAGTGACTTGATCACCCGGTTCGGGTGCTCTGAGGAGACCGTGGCCGCGACCCGGGCACGCAACTCCTCCATGATTCCGACCAGGGGTGGAAACTCCCCGATATCCTCCCGCAACGTGGTCTCGTTGCTCACGGACTTGCGAATGCGGTTGGGTTTGACCGCGCGCTCGTCTCTGCCCCGACAAAGTTCATAGAGTTCCATCCCCCAGTTCCCGAATCGCTCGGCCAGTTCCAGCTTGCTGATGCGCTGCAGATCCCCGCAGGTAACAACCTCGATCGCAGCCAGCTTATCCTCCATCTTGCGACCCACTCCATACAGCCTCTTCACTGGAAGGTGTTCCAGAAACTCCTCAATCTCCCCCGGCCTGATCTCAAACTGCCCGTCCGGCTTGTTCCAGTCACTCGCGATCTTGGCCAAGAGCTTGTTGGGCGCGATCCCGGCAGAGGCGCTGAGGCCGGTCTCCACTTCAATCTGTGATCGAATTCGCGAAGCCACCAGGACCCCCTCTTCCCTGTGGTGCGTGACATCCAGATAGGCCTCATCCAGAGAGAGCGGTTCCACCAGTTCCGTGAACCGGTGGAAAATCTCCCTCACCTTTTTTGACTCGGCGGCATAAACATCAAAGCGAGTGGGACGGACAATCAGTTCCGGGCAGAGTTGCAGGGCCTTGTAGGTGGGCATGGCCGAGCGACACCCGAACCTGCGGGCCTCGTAGTTGGCGGTGGTGAGCACCCCTCGCCGCAATCCGCCCACCGCCACCGGTTTTCCCTTCAGGGAGGGATCATCCCGCACCTCGATGGCCGCGTAGAAGCAGTCCATGTCGATGTGCAGGATCTTCCGCATCAAGCATCAAAATAGCGCAAAGCCTCCCAAGCTCAATGCTATCAGCCTCTCTGCGCCTCTCTGTCGGGAAAAGGGTCTGGAATCGGCCCGGTTCCCACCCTTCAAGGAGGCAAAAGAGATATCAGGGGACCAGATTCACCCCACCGCTGGCAATTCCAGGACAAAGCAGGCTCCCTCCGCCTCCCTGTCATCCAAGGTGAGATCTCCTCCAATTTCACGCGCCAGACGTTTGCAAAGGGCCAGTCCCAGTCCAACCCCGGGCTTGGAGTGGGCCGCATCCCGGGCCGACTTATGGAAGGGCCGGAAAAGCTTCTTCACATCAGAACGGGCAATCCCGCTCCCCCCGTCACAGATTTCGATCCGGGCCAACCTCCCGCCGTTCGAAGCCCGCAGGCGGATCACTCGTGCTCCCTCTTCCGGCAACCCGTATTTGCAGGCGTTGTCGACCAGGTTGAAGACAATCTGCTCCACCGCGGTCAGGTCGGTATCAACCTGCGCCTCCTCCACCTGGGTCAGGATCACTTCCAATTCAGCTCCATCCTTGCGGACCCGCTCCTTCAAACGCGGAAGCATCCGGTCAACCAGTCCCTGCAGGGTGATCTTCTGGTGCTCAGCCCGTGCGCTGCCACGTTCCACCCTGGAATAGGAAAGCACGTTTTCAACGAGGTGATTCAGGCGTTCTGCCTCCCGACGCATGGTCGTAAGATACTCCTTCTGCCTGCTCTCCTCCTTGACCATGCCCTCCGCCAGCATGTCGGAATAGAGATGGAAGGTGGTCAACGGCGTGCGCAATTCATGGGTGACTGAAGACACGAAGGCTGCTCTCCGTTCACTCAGCTTCACCACTCCTCCCATCAGGGCCGCCGAAGCGAGAAGCGCCAACAGCAGAGTCACCCAGCCGGCCATCAGCGAAATCCGCAGGGCCGACCACCCGATCCCGGCCATCACAGGATCCTCACCGGCCTGCAGCCGCCAGGGCAGGGTCACCAGGGAAAGGGGATCATTGGACAATTCGTCCAGCCTCGGATCAAACACCCCCGCAGGTGATGATGCCGAAATTTCGAGGAGGGGCTCAAGACCAGCCTCCGGCAGCAGGTGCTCGATCACTCCGAGGAGGTGATCTGCCAGAACCTCCGCCTTGAGCCAGACTCCCTGGTGGCGCAACGACCCTGCCACCGCAACCTCCCGCACGATGAAGAGATCCTCCCCCAGCCAGATTGGATGGAAAGGGGTTGTCTCCGAGGGCAACTCCACCAGTCTGCTCACGTCCCCGACTTGATCTGATTCCCCTTCGACCGCTGCCCTCTCCCTCTGCCCTGCCGCGATCGGCCCTGTTCTTCGGACAACCTTCCGACGTTCCTCCTGCTTCGGGTCGGTCACCCCCCCGGATTCCGATTGCTCCGCATCCTGTTCAAGTTCGCCGCCCCGTAGAGAGGTCGAGCGAGCCTGCTCAGACTGGGGCAGGAAGTTCTGCAGGGCCTGCGGTTTGGGCACCGCTCGCTGAGAGGTATCCTGATAGAGTTCCGCGCGCTTCTTCTTCTCAATCAGGGCGAGATCCTTCGGGTCCTGCTGACTCCTGCTCACCTCATTGTTGGCCCGCGCCTGCGCCACCTCCTGCTCTTTCTGCCGCACCGTGAAAGAATCCGGGATATTCCACGCCCAGTTCCGGCTCACCATGGCCTCATCGACCCGGGCGCACACCCGGCAGAGCAGGTCGAGTTTCGTTCCTCCGTTGGCGAGGCTCGACTTGCTCGGTTGCGCCAGCAGATCCTGCAGGGTACTCAGTTCCCTTTTATTGTCATCCAGATAGTCCCGCTGGACCCCATTCTGTTCCGCATAATCCCACTCATTGCCAACTGGCACCTGCGGCGAAGTCACCTCCCCCGTAACGGCATCGATCTCAAAATGCAGACGCACGAACTCCGGCAACTCAGGCAGGAGCGGGGAGGGCTGAAAAACGAACCCCTTGCCCACCACCTGGAACTGATTCGTAAGCACGTCCTCAGGCTCAAAGAAGGCCTCGTAATGATGAAGCGGTCGCTGGTTTTCGAGAATGAGGAATCCTGAGGCGGCCGCATCCATCCGCGACAGGCTCATGCGGATCCGCTCCTCCAGTTCGATCCCTGATTCAGCAAGGGCCTGTTTCCGCTCCAGCTGGATCGCCTTATTGGTCGACCATGCCATCGCTCCGACGATGAGGAGAGCGCAGGCTCCCAGGACACTCCATATGATCCAGGGACGATTCATCAGCTGCCAATCATATACCCTTTTCCTCGCACCGTGACCACTGCATTCTGGCAACGTAGTTTCTGCCGCAGGTGGGCGACATGCATGTCAACCGTCCGGGTCTCGATGTTCTTGGGATCCAGCCCCCAGACCTGACGCAGGAGTTCATCACGCGGAACCGCTCGGCCACTCTGGGCCACAAGGTAACGAAGAAGCTCGGACTCTCTCTCGGAAAGCTCCTCCCGATCTCCATCCTCAAAGCGGATCTCCCGCCGTGCGAAGTCGACCTCTCCACCGTTTATCTGGTGAGTTTCCACTACCGAAGGACGTTCGGTGCTCCGCCTCAGCACGGCATCGACCCGGGCGAGAAGTTCCCTCACGCTGAAGGGCTTAACGATATAGTCGTCTGCTCCCATCTTCAATCCCCGCACGCGGTCGTTCTCCTCTCCCCGGGCTGAGAGGATGATGACCGGTTGCCCGGGACGTTCCTTCTTGATGGCTTCCAGGATTTCAAAGCCACTGTATCCCGGCAGGACGAGGTCCAGGAGAAGAAGCTGGTAAGTCGCCCGCAACGCCGTGTCGCATCCCGCCTTTCCATCCGCTTCCGAGAGGACCTCGTAGCCCGAGAACGTCAGGGCATCCACTACGCCCTGCCGCACCGCGGCATCATCTTCCACCACCAAAATCGTCGGAGCATCCATGGGTCAAGGCTTCTGTTTTAAAGGTAGCGGCACCGGAACCCTTTCGCAGTCTAAATACCGGGACAACTTCGGCGCCGTGGCAGCAGGACCGCCACGGCGCCTTTTCCCCGCAGAATAACTATTCCTTTTCAAAGGCGTATCCCTTCGCCTCCGCCTGTTGACGCACGGTCTGCACCACCACGGCATTCAGGGTGTCTTCCCCGTCTTCTCCCATCTCCTTCAACTTGGCCTTGACGAATTCGCCACGCGCCTTGCTCAGTTCCGCAATCTTCTTCTGACACTTCTGTCGTTCCTCTCTCTTCCTGGCGACATAAGCCTTCCGCTGTGCGAGAGTCATCTTCTTCATCTCCTCGGGCAAATCCTCTTTCTTCATCTTGCTCCAGTCGAAGTCCTTTCCCATGCAGGCATCGACCAGATCCCAGTTGCCGTTCCAGTAATTCTTGCTGGCCTTGGTGGCAACCCGGGACTGGATGGCGTTACCCGCGGCCCCCTCTGCTGCCGCATCCTGCGCCCTCTGAATTTGAAGACGCTCGTTGCCGATCTGGCCGATTGGCACATAGGTTCCATTGAGCCTGGTGTTCCATTTCAGGATCTCCTTGTCCTGCGGAGCGTCCACATGCACGACCGCCTTGTTGTGATCGATCACCAGGTACTTGCCGTCGGCCAGGAGGGGACCGGCCTTCCACCCGGTATTGATCCCAACCTGTTCCGAGCCGCAATGGATCGAGTTGACAATGACCCCGTTCCCTATCGCCTCCTTGCAGGCAGAGGCCGGATCAACAGGGCCCTGGTTGAAAGGCTCGTTGCCCGCCACGAAAATCGCCTTGTAGGTATTCGGTGAGGAGTCCCATTTGAGATCCCCGATCGCCCGCTTGATGACCGCTCCGCAGAACTCCGAGCCCCCATTGGTCCGCAAGGCGAAGAGTTCTTCGCTGATCTTGTCCAGGTCCCGGGTCAGCGGCTGGATCTCCCGGATCCAGTGATTCTCCGCATTGAGTCCGTCGTTCCCGTATTCATAGAGCGCCACCTCCACGAAGGGAGCCTTCCCGTTCTGCTTGGCCTGGATGAAAGTGTTAACGATACTCCAGAGCTGGGTCTTTGCCTGCTCGATCAGTCCGCTCATGCTCCCACTCGTGTCCAGCAGGATTGCCAGCTGCACCTTGGCCTGGTTTTCGCCCGGCTTGGACACCTCGGGGGAGGCCTCCCCCTTGGGCTTGGCTTTGCGCACGTCTCCGGAGGGAGGGTTCGCCAGGGTGAGTGTTACGCCGGTCAGAATGCCGACACTGCAGATAAGTGATTTCAGTTTCATGGTCTTGGTTTCAATTATGGTTAAAGTTTAGTCGTAGCGGCAGGAACCGGGTTCGGCGCGATTATCTGTTCTCATGCCTTCATTGGTATTGATTGACTTCTACCTGACGCGATAGCGGGTGCCATCGACGACCAGTTCCAAACTGCCTCCCAGGGCGAGACAGCTCTGGCGCTGCTTGGCCACCAGCTTGTCGACGACTCCCTTGAATTCTGCGCTGTCCACCGTGATCTCTCTAACCGGAAGCGCCGCTCCTCCTTTTTCAGCGAGAGTCAAACTCGCGTCCACCCACTCATTGCCTCGCTTGAAGAAAGCCATATCAGAAAACTGTGCCACATTCGCCACCTCCTCTACCTCCAGTTCTCCATTCACATATTCGTTGGATGGATTCAGCGTTCCACCCTGCTTCTGGTTCCAGAGGTTCAGATCCTGGTTTACACTGAGCTTCCCACTCCGGGTCTTGAGCGCTCGCTGGTCAAAGTTGTCGGCAGCCCGGGCAGCGCGGCGCTCCTCGGGACGGAAGACCTCTCCTTCCAGGGCGAGGAAAGCAGTGTATTCACTGAGAATTCCGTGCTCGGTCGAGAGGCGGACAATCTCATCCACCAGTTCCTTCACCCGCGGATCGTTACGATCCACGTTATCACCAGTGAGGCCGCTCAGGGCTGAATCAGCGCCGAGATCCCGCAGAGCCTCGGTCAGGACCGCGATCTTGCGCATGGCCCACAGGCGGGGCACGAAGGGGTGCCGTTTCTCTCCCGGCCTGAAGGCGAAGGTGAATTTTCTTCTGGTCACTCCATCGTCACCGGCCAACCGGAACTCCAATGGCTCACTGCCGCGATAGCGTCCCGTGACAATGATCTGGTCGTTGGAGAAAAAGTCCGGCAACTGATGGGGAACCAGGTCGTCAATGCGGTGGGGAACGGGCTTGCCGTCTCTGGTGACCGCCTTCAGTCGTGGAAAACTCAGCACCGGTCCGGACAATCGCCGGAAAACGGAAGCCACCTTCACCTCCACCTTCTCCTTCGGCAGGACGTAGGTTGCAGTGGCCCGGCTGTCGTCAGCCAGTCGCGAGAGCAGCGGCGTATTCACGTCCACACCCACGCCAAACGTAAAAATACGGCGGTGGTTCCTGTTCAGATCCCGGGCCTTCTCCCGGATCCGCTTCTCGGAGGTCTCCCCGATAGTCGGCAAACCATCGGTCAGAAAGAGCACGATGGGCACAGTCCCCTTGCGGGCCGGCTGGGCAATCGCCTCCTGGAGAGCTCCATGAATATTCGTCCCTCCGCTCACCCGGATGCCATTGATGAATTTCCGGGCCCGCATGAGATTGTCCCGGTTGACAATCACCGGCTTCTCCGCAAAAGGCTCTACCGCCTCGTTGTAAATGATCAGGTTAAAGAACTCCCCTTCCTCCAGTCCCTCCACCACCTGGGCGGCCGCGGCCCGGGCCTGATCCATTTTCTCCCCGGCCATACTCCCCGAGCGATCGATCACAACCGTCACTTCCCGTTTCAGGGCGGGCATATTTTCATCACGCTCCGGGGGGACAATCAGAAGCAGGAAATGCCCTCCGTCCTGACCTTCCTCCGGGTGGGTCAGGAAGGAAGCCACCGCTCCCTTCTTTTTCCTGCGCAAAACCGACAGGCGAAACGGCCCAGGTGCCACCCTGCCGTCCACCTTCACCCGGAGACCTTTTTCGCTCCTGGTCGGAGAGATCTCGTGAGTCGGCGAATAAGCGGTGGCGATTCCTCCCTTCACGGCCCACTTCACATCGATATTCCACTTCACCCGGTAGTCCGGTGACTCTGAGCGCAGGAGAACGTAGTCGAGACGGTCCAGGTCGGCGGGCACCAATTCCTCATAGGTGAGGCGTAGCTTGCATTCGCTGCGGGCCGGAATGGGAAACACGCTCGAATCCACCGCGCTATGTCCCGCGAACTCCAGTATGGCGGGATCTTTCGACTGGGCAACGATCCGATCGTAGATCCTGCGGGCCTCGTCCTTGGGAAGAATCCTGGCCTTGAATTCCCTGTTGGCACCCTCAATGGCGAAGGACTTCAAGGCCGCTCCGCTTGGAACCGGCAGCAACACCTGTCCTTCCTGTTGCCGACCAGCTGGGTTGAAAAATGTGATCGTGAGGGTAGTTTGTGCGATCTGATTTTCGATTCTGACCACCGCATCAATGGCGCGCACCTCCACTGGGCTCAAGGGTCGGGGCACGGGTCGCACGTGGGGCATCCAGTGATGATGACCATGGCGATGGGCCCCCGCTTGCCCTGGAGCTTCCGGCACCCAGATCATGCTCCCACCACCCACTAGCGCTGCATTCCGTAGAAATATTGATCGTTTCATATAGGACAGAAATTTCGTTTGGTTGGCTCTAGAATAAGCCCTCTTGCCACAACGATCTGTAAAGTGGTCGTAAAGGTGACTGCTCGACAGCCCAGACCCCTACCCCACTTCGTCGCACCCTCTCTATCCACCAGGGAACCCGGACATGATCCCCCGGCAGAACCGTCTCACCAGTGGATGGAATCAGGTGCATTCCACCTCCCATACCCGGCTTGCCGCATCATCCGCGACCAGGCACACCTGCTTCCAATCAGCTCAGGAAGCTAGATTGGCCAGGATCTGATCAGTGAGCGCCTTCACCACTTCCTCGGCTTCCCCATTAAGTTCACTGCCATCCGGGATCGCAGCACGGGCACCCTCTGACACGGAGCAAACCGCCCCGGGTCGGAACTCGGAATTGTCGCAGAGTTCGCACTCCTTCCAGTTCGCCCGCTTGTCATCCATTCCAAGCAGGCCACGCAACCCTATCAACTCCTTGGCCTGCCCACCCGTGATGGTGAGCAGATCCGCCCCCTTGAGGTGGGTGGCCAGCAAGACGGTCTGGCAATAGGATTCCGTGTTCTCCATCTTCCAGTAGGAATCCTCAACATCCTTGCCCCATGTGATAACGCCATGGTTGATCATGAGCACCGACATGTGATCGATCCCGGCCTCTCCCACCGCCTTGGCACAAGCTGGCGTGCCGGGGGTCTGGTATTCTGCCATTCCGATCTCGCCGAGGAATACTTCCGCTTCCGGAATCATACAGGTGGGCGGACGAATTCCTGCCACCGCAAAAGCCGTCGCGTTTGGCGGATGAGCATGACAGCAGGCCTTCGCCTTGGGCTGTCTCTTCATGATCGCCATGTGGGTCAGACATTCACTCGTCCGTCGCCGCGAACCCGCCAGTTGATTGCCTTCAAGATCGATGAGGGCCATGTCCTCAGGCTGCATAAAACCTTTTGAAATCAGGGTCGGGGTGCAGAGGACAAGATTGTCTCCCACCCGGATAGTGAGATTACCTCCGTTGCCATCAGTATAGTTCTTCTTCCACATGCGATCACCGATATCAACCATCCGTCGCTTGAGGGTCTCGATTTCCGGCGATTGGAAGAACTTTGCAATTTCCTCCGGCGACTCAGGGTCACGGCCTGACTCCCAGCGGAATTCGTAGTCAGGAACACTCGGTTCCACCCGGACTGCTCCCCCGGTCACCACTCGCTTACGCCTGGTCCGCGCTTCCTTGATTGCATCCTTGGCCGTCGGGGTGAGGAGCACCCCGGCGGGAATCGAATCCAAGCCCCTGCCCTCCCGCAGAAGGGCCTCCACATCGCGTCCGGTGATTACTTTCTTCATCAAGCTGAGTTCCTAATCGTCATCCTCCTCGGGAGGATAGGGGTGATGATCAATCTGATCGAAAATCGCCACCGTGATGGCATCAACCGGAGTCGGACCATCGAAGGGAGCGGTTGCTTCGGAGCCTTCCACAAATCCCACGATATCCGACTCCCCGGCTCCCAGATTATCGTAGACCACCAGGGAGGGGATCCGGGTCAATCCCGGTTCGATATCGCAGGCGGTATTCAACTGCTCTGCCTCCAGGGGATTTACCAACAGCCAACGTGCCGCAGTGAAGGCTGGATCCCGCACGCTCATGGTGACCTTTCCGATGACCTGTCCAATCCGCATGGCTAGTCGTCTATTACCCCCTGGATATAATTGCGCACGGGCGAATGCTCGTCGTCCACAACCCCCCTCGCCCCGATGCCGTCCGTGCTCACAAAAACCCGCTGGTGCACGCCGGCTCCGAAGAGATCGATCGCCACGAAGGGAGGATCGCCGAGGGCCTTGCCGTCCGCATCCTCCTGCTGGCACAGCAGCATCTTGAACCCATCCAGACTGGCATGGCTGTGGGTCGCAACCGCTCTTCCAACTACTCGGCATAACAGCATGACTCTCTCAGACAATTCGGAGGTTTTCCACCATCACGCAACGGCGCACGCGGGTGAACGTCTTTGGGGTGGTGATACCTTCGCCGGTGGTAGTCGCCACCGAGTAGCTCAGATAACCCTCACCCCCCAGTCCCAGGCCCGCCACACACGGACCATTTTTTACATAAATCGTAGTGTCCATTTCACGGCCCATGTGCGTCATGTTGCTCACGTTCGTGGAGTGAATGATGGCGGAGTGCCGGTAGCCGTGTTCAGCCTCCTTGGCCTGCTGCACTGCGGTCTCGAAATCCGGCACCGAGATGACGGGCACCAGCGGCATCATCTGCTCCTCCTGCACGTAGGGGTGACCCGCATCCGTCTCTGCGAAAAGAAGCTCACAACCATCGGCAATGCGCGCGCCGGCAGAGTTCGCAAGGGTCTTGGGACTGGCTCCCACGTAGTCACGATTTACCGCCGCATGCGAGCAACCTCCGTCGTCCTCCCGGTAGGTGAACGCCACCTTGCTCAGGCGCTCCAGTTGCTGATTATTCAACCTGCCCGCGCCCGCACTGTCCATGGCCTCCAGGAATTTCCTGTAAACAGAACTCACCACAAAAACAGCTTTTTCCCCGATACACAGCAGGTTGTTATCAAAGGCCCCGCCTTCGACTATGCTACGTGCGGCTCGGTCGAGATCCGCAGTTTCATCGACCACCACCACCGGATTACCAGGCCCTGCGCAGATCGAGCGCTTCCCCGACTGCATGGCCGCCTTCACTACCGCGGGCCCGCCGGTCACGGCCATGATCGCAATCAGCTCATGCTTCGAGATCTTCTCAAACGTCTCGAGGGTCGGGTTCTCAATCACGCAGATGAGATTCGCAATGCCCAGTTCACGTTCAATGGCCTTGTTGTATTCACGAGCCGCCATCACGGCGCTTCTGGCTCCGCCCGGATGCGGGTTGAAGACCACCGCGTTGCCCGCCGCAACCATGTTGATCACATTACCCGTCATGGTGGGAATCGAGTGGGTCACGGGAAGGATTGCGCCCACCACCCCAAAGGGGGCATACTCTTCAAGCGTGATCCCGTCATCGCCGCTCAGGGCATACGGCCGAAGCCACTCCACCCCCGGCACCTTGTTCATGATTTCGAGCTTGGCAATCTTGTGATCGAGGCGCCCGATCTTGGTCTCCTTCAGCTCAAATGCCCCCCACGACTCGGTGTTGGCAGAGCAGATGCCCTTCACGATCTCAATCACCCGCGAGCGACCTTCCAGGCCGAGGCTCTTCAGTTGCAGGAAGGCATCGTGGGCTGCGTTGACCGCAATGTTGACGCAACCGAAGATCCCCTGCCCATCCCCGGCAGTGGATCGGCAGGCGCACTCCTTCTCCACCGGAGCAGGCGAAGGAATCGGCGCGGGTGCCCGAGCCTCCGGTTTGGCGGGAACGGGAGCAACGAGCGGCACCGTCCTCGCCAGATCCGTCATGACCTTCTCCACCACACTCCGCAGGGTTTCCTGGTCAATGTTCATCGTTCATCCTCCCGGTTTGTCGTTCCTTTCCTGCGATCACGGAGAGCCGTAGACCTTCTTGCCGAGCACATCGACGCTATCCACGATGGCAACCACTGCAGCATCGACGGGAATAGTCTTCAGACCCCCGGCCTGCCGCGCGGAACTTCCCTGGCAGAACATCACCAGTTCACCCTCTCCTGCTCCCACGGTATCAACCGCCACGATGGTATTCACTCCATCACGGAACCTGGAGGGATCTGATTCGTCCACCAACTTGGGACGCACAAGCAGAAGCTTGCGCCCCACCATGCTGTCGTCCTTCTTGGTGGCCACTACCTGGCCGATAACTTCTGCCAAAAACATCGTTCCGTTTGGAGATCTCTCCTTACTTGTCGCCGGGGGCGTTCTTCTTACTGGTAATCACCTGCTGAATCGCCTCGTCCGGATGGGCGATCACGTGCGCGCTCACCACTTCACCCAGACTGGCGGCAGTGTCCGCTCCGGCATCAATCGCTGCCTTCACGGCTGCCACGTCACCGGTGACCACTGCGTTGCAGAGACCGCTGCCGACGTTCTTCATCGGTCCGGTCAACTGCACATTGGCGGCCTTGAGCGCCGCATCTATACCGCTCACGAGACAGCACAATCCGCGTGTCTCCAAGAGTCCTACTGCTTGTTTTGCCATGGTTCTTTTGTTCGTTGATTAGTTTAAAGCTGAAATTTTCCGGTAGACCTCGCGCGCCAGCACCAGTTCCTCATTGGCCGGAACCACATAGACCTTCACCTTCGCGTCGACTCCGCTGATCTCCCCCTCTTCTCCCCTCAGGCTTTCGTTTCGCTCCGGATCAAGAACGATCCCGAACTCCTCCAGGCCCGCGCAAACCTCCTCCCGCAACCACGGATTGTTCTCTCCGATTCCTGCCGTGAAAACCAACCCCTCCAGACCGCCGAGTTCGAAGAGAAAGGACGACGCCCAGCGCCGGATCTCGTGCACAAAAACATCCACCGCCAGTTGCGCATCTTCATTTCCGTCCAGGGCGGCCGCCCGCACATCACGCATGTCGCTGCCGACCCCCGAGACACCAAGCAATCCACTCTCCATGGTCAACTGCCGTTCCGCCTCTGCCATGCTCAACCCGAGGGTCCTGGCAGCATGGGGAATGGCCCCGGAATCCAGATCACCAACCCGGTTGTTCTGCGGCAGTCCACTCTGGGGCGAGAAACCCATGCTGGTGCCTACCGCCACCCCATTGCGAATACCGGTCACCGAACTGCTCCCGCCCAGATGACAGGAAATGACACGCAGCGGTCGTTCCACCCGGCCAGGACCTTTCTGATAAAGCCCACGCACCTCCGTTGCAACATCGTCACGTGCCAGCAGTTCCGCAGAACGCTCGGCAATATACTTGTGGCTGGCGCCATGAAAACCGTGGCGACGAATCCCCGCTTCATGCCATGATCTCGGGATTGCGTAACGTGTTCCAGCCTCCGGCACCCACTGATAGAAGGCCGTTTCAAAGAGCGCCACCCGGCGTGCTCCGGGCAGGATCTTGCCGAACTGGCGGATCCCCGCAGCGTAAGCTGGATTGTGGGCAGGGGCCACGTCAGAGAAACCCTCCAGAGCCTCCAGCACCTCATCATCCGCCTCCACGCAACCGCTCAGGTTGCGACCCAGGACCGTCTTGAATCCCACTGCGGCAATATCCTCCTGCGCCGCTACTCCCCCGCGCTCAAGACCCTCAATAGCATCCCGGATCACTTCCCCGTAGTCGGTCACCCGCTCGTAGCCTCCCTCTGCCAACTGACATTCCTCTCCCTCTTCCATCTCAAAGAGACGGAACTTGAAGGAGGTGGATCCCAGGTTGGCCACGAGAATCTTCACGGTGGAAGCAGCTCAAGGGTTACATCTCGACCAGACCTGCGAGATCTTCGTGGGGACGGGGGATCACCTGAGTCGCAGTAACCTCCCCTACCTGGGAAGCCGCCTCCGCTCCAGCATCGATCCCGGCCTTCACTGCGGCCACGTCTCCTGAATAAAATCCGGTCACCAGGCCGGCTCCTATCTTGGACCAACCCAGCATCGAAATATCCGCTGCCTTGAGAGCGGCGTCCGACGCCTCCAACAGGGAAACCAGTCCCCGCGTTTCGATCATTCCTACTGCTTGTTTCGACATCATTTCTTAATGGTTGAAGTTTTTCCTGCTACTCCAGATCAAAGCGTTTCAGGAGATCCGCGTGAGGCCGCGGAATAACGTGAGAACTCACCAGTTCCCCTACCCTGTCGGCAGCTTCCGCTCCGGCATCCACCGCAGCTTTGACACTTCCCACATCTCCCCGGACCAGAGTGGTGAGATATCCCCCTCCGATCTGCACCTGCTTCACGAGGCCCACATCAGCTGCTTTGGCCATTGCGTCAGCAGCCTCCACATTTCCCACGTAGCCTTTCGTTTCAATTAATCCCAGAGCTTGTCTCATCTTCTTGTCTGTTTTTGTTAGAGTCCTTTATTTTGCTGCTCGCTTGATCAGTTCGCAATATGTGTCCGGCTTCAACCCGCAGGCATTTCCCTCGTCGGTGTCAATGTGCACTTCCAGTTTGAAGCTCTCATCCACCCGCGCCACGATGTTATCGAAGGTCACCGGACAATCTCCATGCACCTTCATTTTCATGACATCCTTGTGCTGCACTCCATAATAGGAGGCATCGTGGGGAGCCATGTGCACATGTGGTGCCGCACGAATCACTCCCTGGGGCATCTCGAAGAACCCCTTCGGCCCCATCAGCATGCAGCCCGGGGTCCCCTCGATATCACCCGACAGGCGAAGCGGCACCTGGAATCCCAGAGCGATGGCATCGGTATACGCCAACTCGATCTGGTTGAAGTCGCGGCAGGGCCCCAGGATTCGCAGATTTGAAATGACCCGGCTACGGGGTCCAACCAGAGTCACGGTTTCCTTCGCGGCATAGGCCCCCCCCTGATAGAGCTCCTTCATGGGTGTGAGGGCGTAGTCCCGACCAAAGAGTTGCTCCACCGCTTGCGGGGAGAGATGGCAATGCCGGGCACTCACATTGACCACCAACCCATTGGGGGCCTGCGCAGAGGGCGGCAGGGGCAGGTGAAGCTTGGCATAAACCTGCTCCCGCACGAGGTGCTCCACCATCGCTCGGGGAATATTGGGATTTATCGGCATTTGCCCTGAATTCGCTCGCTTTATCCTTGGGTTTTCTTGACTAGTCAATCCTTTTCAAGGATATTCCCAATTGAATCAAGATTTATCCAAACGTTATTCACAACACTAATAGCCATGTTACCTGTTGAACGTCAGAATCTTATCCTGTCTCATCTCACTACTTCCGAGTCAGTAAGAACCATCGAACTCGCTTCTATCCTCGAAGTAACCGACGAAACGGTTCGCAAAGACCTCGAGAGCCTGGAGAAAAAGGGCGAACTCCTACGCATCCACGGCGGTGCAGTGAGACCAAATCAGAGCCGTGTCGAACTCGCTCTGGCCGAACGAAAACAGGTCCACCGGGAAGCCAAGACGGCCATTGCCCGCCTTGCGGCGGAGCGTATTGAACCGAACAACACCATCTTCATCGATGCCTCTTCCACTGCCCTCACCCTCGTTGAGCATCTTCCCAGTTTTCACCTCACCGTTCTCACCAACGCGCACAATGTCATCTCCGCCCTTGCGGATCGTGACGGCATCGATCTCATCTGCACCGGAGGAATCTACGAGCCACGTTCCCGCTCCTATATCGGACTGCCAGCCGAATCGACCATGCGCAAACACAACATCCAGCGTATGTTTTTTTCCTGTAACGGAATGCACCTCGAACGCGGAGTTTCCGAGACCAACTCCCGACAGGCCTCCTTCAAGGAACGCGTCATAGAATGCTCGGAGGAAGTGTGCTGCCTCGCCGATTCCACCAAGATCGGGCTCAAGTCCTCCTTCTTCTTTGCCCAGATCGCCGATCTCACCACCGTGGTGACTAATGAAGACGCGGATCCGGGCTTCACCGCCGCACTGGCCAACCAGGGTATCGAGGTGCTGCGCGCCTGAGGAGCAACCCAATGGGTGTCAACATGGGGAAAACTTCCTTTTTCATCCTGCACAGCCTGCTAATTATCACCGGTGTGGGAGCGTAATGCCACCCACCCGGCCTCCCCGGATTGCAAGGAGTAACCATGAAGGAGCAAGTGTATCTCGCAGTTGATCTGGGGGCGGGCAGTGGACGCGTGCTGGCCGCGCGGACGGATCTGCAAACTCTGGAACTTGAGGACATTCATCGCTTCGACAATCCCGGCACAGACCTGCCTGGCGGCCTGGTCTGGAATATCCTCAGTCTCTACCGCGAGATCCTCCACGGTCTCAGTCTGGCGGTGGAGAGATATGGAGAGAATATCACGGCTCTGGGAATCGACACCTGGGGCGTGGATTTCGCCCTCCTCGACGAACAGGGCCGCCTTCTCGGATTGCCCCACCAGTATCGCGATTCCCGCACCGATGGCATGGAGGACGAGTGCGAACGACGCTATGGGAATGCCGCAATGTACCGGGAGACGGGCATCATGCCCTTCTTCCTCAATTCCTCCCACCAGCTCCTCGGGGAAGCCGTGCGGGATGGCGTTGCCCTTCGCAACGCCTCTCACTTCCTGATGATTCCCGACCTCCTGGCATTCTGGCTCACCGGGCGCATCGCAGTGGAGCGCACCAATGCCTCCACCACCCAGCTCTTCTCCCCGGTCACCAAGGATTGGGCCTGGGACGCCATCGAGGGACTGGGCCTCCCCCGGGGCATCTTCGGCGAGGTGGTAGAACCCGGCACCATCCTTGGCAACCTGCGCGAGGTTGTGGCGGAGGAGATCGGCGGGGATTTTCCCGTCATCGCGACCACCACTCACGACACCGGGGCAGCTGTCACCGGCATCCCCGGAGAGGGCGACTACGCCTTCCTCTCCTCGGGCACCTGGTCGATTCTGGGCACCGAGCTTCCAGAACCCATTCTCACCGAGGAGGCCTTCACCATCGGCTGGGCCAACGAACAGGGTGTCGAGAACACCACCCGTTTCCTGCGCAACATCTCCGGAGCCTGGCTTTTCCAGGAATGTGTGCGCCAGTGGCGTTCGGAGGGAGACAAATCCTCCTACGCGGAGCTTGATGAATTGACCGAAGCTGCCCCGGCCTTCTGCGCCTTTGTCGATCCCGATCACGATGACCTGAAGGCTCCCGGCGGAATGCCCGAGCGAATCCAGGAACTGTGCAAGGCCACCGGGCAATCTGTCCCCTCAAGCAAAGGGGAAATTCTCCGGGTGGTCGCCGAAAGCGTTGCCCTCAAGCACCGTGTCCGCTTCGACCAGTTGCAGCACATCACCGGGAAGAAACTCTCCCGGATTCACATGGGCGGCGGAGGTATCAAGAACGAACTCCTCGCTCAGGCGATTGCCACCTCCTGTGGAGTTCCAGTGCATGCCGGCCCCATCGAGGCAACTGCCTGCGGCAACATTATCACCCAGATGGTTGCCACCGGCGACCTGCCTGACATCGCCGCAGGCCGCCAGCTCATCAGGGATTCAACCCCTCTCAAGATCTTCTCTCCCCAGGATCCCACCGACTGGAACGAAGCCCTGGCCCTCTTCGAGAAAGGCCTCTGATTCTGCTCAATTCGATGACCATCAACTCCAACTTTCCTTCCATTGAAGATCTTCGGGAAAAGGCCCGCCGCCGCATGCCCGGGTTTGCCTTCGATTATCTGGAGGGTGGCTGCAACTCGGACATCAACCTGCGTCGCAATACGGACGAAATCCGGGACCTTCAGCTCCGTCCCTACTACATCCGGAATTATCCCGGCAGCGAGCTCAAGACCGAGATCTTCGGCCACACCTACGATGCCCCCTTCGGAATGGCCCCCATCGGCCTGCAGGGCCTGATGTGGCCCAAGGCGGCCGAGATTCTCGCGGCCGCCGCCAAGGCGCACAACATTCCCTTCGTCCTCAGCACGGTGGGCACCGCGAGCATCGAGACCGTGGCGGAACTGACAGACGGCCAGGCCTGGTTCCAGCTCTACCACCCCGCCGACGACGACCTGCGGGACAAGATCATTGACCGGGCCGCGGAGGCAGGCTGCCCGGTCCTTGTCATCCTGGCTGACACTCCGACTTTTGGATACCGTCCCAGGGAAATTCGTAACGGACTCTCCATCCCTCCCCGGATGACCCTTCGCAACATCCTTCAGATGATGCTGAATCCCACCTGGTCCCTGTCACAACTTGCAGCCGGCCCTCCCGGGTTCAAGACCCTGACTCCCTACGTCCCGAAGGGGCTCAGCATGAAGCACCTTGCCCTCTTCATGAACAAGACCTTCTCGGGCCGACTCAACGAGGACCGCATCAAGGCCATCCGCGACCGGTGGCAGGGAAAACTGGTGGTCAAGGGAATCGTCAACGAAGAGGACTGCGAGAAGGTTGTTCGCCTTGGTGCCGACGGCATTATTGCTTCCAACCACGGGGGGCGCCAGCTCGATGCCGGCCAATCCACAATCAAACCTCTTCCCTCCCTGGTAAGATCATTTGGTGACAAACTCACCATCATGATCGACAGCGGAATACGTAGCGGCCCGGACATTGCATGTGCCCTCGCCAGCGGAGCCCGGTTCACATTCCTTGGTCGTTCCTTCATGTATGGCGTGGGCGCCCTCGGCAGAAAGGGAGGCGATCACACCATCTCCATGCTCAAACGCCAGCTCCAGCAGATCATGGAGCAACTCGCCTGCGAGAGAGTGGCGGACTTCCCGGCTCACCTTGTCGAAGACTGATCAACCTGCCCTGGGAGGCCAGGACTTGAGCGCCTCTGCGGTAACGGATCTTCCCTGCTAGAACCGCCACTCAAGGTGACCGGTAATCGATTCCCGGTTCCCGAAGCCCGCCTCCAGGGTCATGAAAAGCGAGTCGGTAAGGGAATACCGCAAACCGAGTTGCGCATTCCACGCTTCCGAGGCCTCCAGTTCCAGGTCGTAATTCAGGAGAAGTCCATCCAGGTCAAACACCCCCGACTGACTCTCGGACACATTCAGGTAGGTCGCCCCCGCCCATACTTCAATTTTGTCCCGACGCGCTCCCACCTTGGGCGCGATCAGCCAGCTTGGAATCGGTTCAATATCACCTTTCACATCGGTGTAGGCATAAATACCCGTAAGGGATACGAACCACCAATCCTGCCCGTAGGCCAGGGTGGTTCCTCCCGCGAACACCGTTCCCTTGTAATCCACTCCAATCTGATCGGTGTCCAATAACGCCTGTGCCCCCGGGCTCAGATGAACCGCCGTGTGCCCGTCCACCTTGCCCACCATCGCGTGCACATTCCAGAAGGGCAGGATCCAGGCATCCGCCTTAACGCCCCACTGGGACACCTCATTCTCAATTTCGGTGAGAAGCGCTCCGGGATCGACGGGAAGAGGAAGATCCACCTTGAAGTTATTCAACTCGTAGTTCTGCTCCTGGGAGTAACCGACCCCCGTGATACCGAAGCGCTGGGGCCAGTCGGGATCCCAGTTGATGAACATATCGGCGAGGTCCTGGCCACGAGCGGAACATGAAAGCAAGCTCACCATCAGTGCAATACGGATAAGTAGCGAATTGAATGGATTCATGAGAAAGGCATTGAGCAGATATGACTCACCCTGGCAACCCCGTTTTCTTCACGACGCACTTCGAATCCCGAAACTGTTGCATCCTTTCTCCTGCCTGCCACCGTCTGAGCCCAAACCAGCGCCTCCCCGCCCACCTGCAAGACGGCGGGCGGAAAACCCGATTACTTGCTCGCAATCTGAATTTCGTCCCGTGGCTGCTCTGCAACTTCCTGATAAACTGGGCGTCATCCTGCTCCCCGACTGCACGCTTTTCCCCCATGGTGCTCTGCCTCTCCACATCTTTGAACCACGCTACCGCCAGATGCTTCGTGAAGCGGTCGAAAGCGACTGTCTCTTCTGCGTGGGCAGATTAACCGGGACCGAAATCCCGGATCTCGCATCCTGCACGGCCGAGATTGGAACAGCGGGCCTGATCCGGGCCTCCCGGGAGCAATCCGACGGCCGTTCCAACCTCCTCCTGCACGGCCTCTGCCGCATCCGTTTCACGGAGTGGCTCCCCGGGAAACCATATCCCTTCGCCCGCGTCACCAGGATCCCCTCGGACATTCTGGAAGAGGGGCCGTCCTCCGACGAAACCCGGCGCCTCCGGGAAGTGGTGGAGGCGATCCTGCTTGGATTTCCCGATGATCTCGTCACCAAGGTGCAACAGCTCCTCGACCGCACCTCGGATCCGGGAATGATGAGCGATGCCATCGCCCAGCAATTCGTGCAGGACACCACTCTCCGTCAGTCCCTGCTGGAAGAATTAAGCATCCCCAGACGGATCGACCTCCTCATCGAGCACCTCCGCACTCTTCGAAGCGGAGACAACTAACCTCCCCGTCCCAAGGTCGTTCGCCAATCCGTGCTTCGATCCTCTCAGTCCTGCGCCAGGCCTCCAGCGCAGATCATCAACCACCGGTCTGCATCTTGCCGGACAGCAAGGCTCCTTCCTCCATTTTGAGGCTCTTGGTCGTGATGTCGCCCTCCAGTCTCGAGTTTGCCTTCAACTCGCAGCGCTCGGTGTAAATCCCCCCCTCCACGCAGCCGAACATCTTGACTTCGCCGGCCCTGACATCGCCCTTGATGCGGGCGTTTTCGCCGATCGTGACCGTTCCCTTGTCGGACTGGATTTCTCCCTCCACTTTTCCATCAATGATCATGTCGTTCTGGAACTTGATCGTTCCGATGATTTCGATTCCCTCAGCCAGAACATTCTTAGTGGTAGACATCAGCACCAATTCGCCAAGTTCCACCATCAAATGCAATCAAGGAGTTAAGAAATTTCAGTTGGCCAAAGAATAAGAGCAAGTTACTCACAATTCGGAATCTTTTAAAAATCCGGACCGATCGGGCCGGTTGAGGGGACAGGAAAGGCAGCCATTGCCGGAGTGAGATCCCAAGTCCCGCCGAAACAAAGCAACCTTAGTCATAAAGGGCTCAACGATCTCTCATCCGGCAGGCTGCCTTCTGCCTTTCCCGGGCTCGTTCGAAGGATGCCAGGCGACTTCACTCTCCCACCGGCAGCAGTGAGATCTCCCTGAACTCGTATTTGAAACGCTCCTCCCGGAGCAAAATCCGCCCCGGACCCTCGCGGCCTGAAACCTCGTTGACGAGAACCCCGTTGAGATAGACCTTCACCAGTCCGCCCCTCACCTCCAGGCGCATCTCATGCCACTGGTTGAGGGGTTCTTCCACTTGTATTTTCCGCCGATGGGAAAAGGCGAAATCCCGTCCCTCCACCTTGGCCTTGAAATTTCCAATCCGGTAAAGATCACCGGAGCTCCCTGGCAGGAGCTGCACTTCCAGATAGTCTCCTCCGTCAAAACGGAATCCGCCCGCCGGTTGCCCCTTGGCTCCGGTCATCATGACCCCCACTCCACTATCTGCACCCCGCTCCGTTGCCCGATAGGAAACAACCAGCACATAGTCTTCAAACTCAACATTGGTTCGCAAGTCACCCGGGCCCTTCCCGGGGCAGACCAGGATCCCCTCCTCAACCGACCATGTCTTTTCGCCCGGTTCCACCGCCTTGCCCCGCCGAAAGTGCGTCCATCCCGTCAAGTCCTTTCCATTAAAGAGTTGGATGGATTTTAACTGTTCAACCTTCCCCACCAGAACAACCTCCCCCTTGAGGAATTCCGTCCACCGGATCGCCGCTTCGCGGCGTTTATCCGCTCCATCAAGGGCATTGTAGCCAAACTCCCGACCGGTCAGAGAAAGCAGACCCTTCCAGGCCTTCATCCGCTCAGAGGCATGATCGGAGAAGAGAAATTCTCCCAGGGTCCGAGCCCCCTCCAGCGAGCCCAGATTGGCCAGAGCGACCGCTGCCTGGAGTTTTACCGCCGAATCTCCATCCTTCAGCAAAGGTTGTAGAATTCCGGCCCCACGAGGCCCGAGAACCTCACCTCCGGCAGCAGCCATCCGCCTCCCGATTGCATTCTTCCCCCCCGCCAGTCGAGCCAGCAGGGCCAGATCCCCTTCCTCCACCGTTCCTGCTGTCGCGTGCGCAGCCAGAGCGGCATCTCCAACTTCCACCCCGCTTTCCATCACTTCCACCACCTTGCCGAGAAGCCCCTTCCGGCTCTCCTTCACCATAGCCCGCAACGCCTCCTCGAACACCATCTGGCTCTTCCTTGCTCCCCCCCGCCTGACGATTTCCCTGGTCCGGTTCCTGATCTCAGGTTCCTCGCTCTCCAGGCCACGGTCGAGGACCCCTGCCGGTATGAGCGAAGCGGCCAGGAGCTGCTCCATCGCAGCCTTGCGCTCCTTGAACTGTTCGGAACCGAGTTGTTCGATCCGTCGTTGGAATTCCAGCACCCTTTCCCTGTCCGGCAGCAAAGACTCAAGCAACTCCTCTGCCCCTCCGGTTTCCACCTCCTGGGCGGCTCCGGACAGCGCCATGAAGGAATAAAGAACCGCAGCCAAAGCAGGCATGAGCGCAGGCGGACCGATTTTCATGGCTCTATTCAAGGGTATCCGCCTCAAAAATCCATTGAGAAATGATACTCTGAGAAACTCAGCTTCCCTTCCTCGACATCCCGGACCCCGGCCCGGACAAAACCATAGCGCGCAAAGAAACGATGGGCTCTCGTAAACCGGGTGTCGGACCAGAACTCCACCCGATGGTAACCGTGCTCCCGGCTCCACCCCACCGCCCAGTCCATGAGGGCTTTGCCAGCTCCCGTCCCACGATTCCTGGATGGGAGGTAAAGCCGACGAAAGGTCACAATCCCTTCATCCTGATCGACCGGCTGGGTGGCATGCGCGCCTGAGATCCGCCCATCCTCCTCCAGAACCACGAACTCTCCACCGATCTCCCGGTAAGCGGCTTCCACGTCAAGCAGGTCCCGGTCATAGCCCTCCAGATCGATCTCATCACCATACTCCCGGTAGACCTCGTCAATCAAACGGATGAGTTCCGGTTCATCTTCACGGGTGGCTGGGCGAATACTCCGGTTTTCCTGCACAGGTTCATGCCACCGGAAATGGCATCCAGGTCAAGAAACAGATAGCGGACCGATGTCTTGCCCTTCAGTCCCCTATTGATAAAATACGGGCACTGATGCTGGATTTTGCTGATCTACCCTACCAGTTCGTCCCCCCCAGGCCCAGTCCGCTCCTCATCTCACTGACCCAGCTGATCGTTGGGAAACTTGCCCTTCCGGGAAGACGGCACCTCGTCAAGGACCTGGAGATCCGCGGCCGCAGTCCCCTCCATGAGGCCTGCAGCAAAGGAGCCCGCTTCGTCCTTCTGCCGAACCATTCCACCCACAGCGACCCCCAGGTGATGCTGGAAGTGAGTCGCCGTCTGGGCATCCGCCCCTCCTTCATGGCGGCCTACGACGTGTTCACCCGGAGCAGAATCCAGGGCTGGTACATGCAGCGAACCGGCGCCTTCAGCGTTGACCGCGAGGGCGGCGATCGCAAATCGATGAAGTGCGCGACTGACATCGTGGTGGCTGGCAAATATCCCCTCATCCTCTTTCCCGAGGGTAATGTCTACCTCAGCAACGACCAGGTCGCCCCTTTCGCCGAGGGAGCCTCCTACATTGCCCTGCGGGCCCAGAAGGCGGTCGGAACCGAGCAACCGGTTTACGCCATCCCGGTCTCCCTGAAGTTTACCTATCTCGAGGACGTGCGCGGGATCCTGAAGCAGATTATCGACGACCTCGCCCGACAGTTCGACACCGAGCTCGACCGCAACGCTGACTTCGGCTCCGAGGTGATGCGGATCAGCACCACGGCCCTGAACCGGTTCCTCGGGCAACGTGGCTACACCTCTCCCGACCAGGCCGGAACGGTCGATGACCAGATCCACCACGCGGCCGGGCAGATCATCGCTGCCCTCGAAAGGAAAATGAAACTCAAGGTCCCTCCCGACGTGGACCAGACCGGCCGCATTCGCCGAATCAGGGCCACGGTTCATGCCGTGCGCACCGATCCCGATCGGGAGGTGGATCACCCCGCCGCCAACCACTGGGCCGACGAGGCCATGCTGGCCCTGCGGATTCTGGGTTACCGGGGCGGCTACATGGCAATCAACCCGACCCTTGACCGGGTCGCCGAAACGGTGGCCCGCCTGCAGGAAGATGTTCATTCCCGGATCTTCCGGCCCGTAGGCAGGCGACGCTGCATCGTGCAACTCGGCACTCCCATCGACCTGCGCGAGCGACTCGATCCCTTCCAGGCCCGGGCCCGGGAAGCCATCGCCGAACTCACCCGCGATTGTGAAACTGCCGTTCAGGATGGGATCAACTCGATCAATGCCAGCAACGAGGCCCCGGGAGCGGCACTTTTCTAAGGAAACCGCTGCCCGTTCCTCTGGGCTTGAATTTCCGCCCTGACGGGCTATCTTTCCAGAACTCCGTCACAAACAAACGGGGGCGCCACGGTTTCGACTGAAGGTTGGAAACGCAGGCTGCATGTGGAGGTTGATCGGTTGGCCTCCTAAAAAGCCGATCAAAAAACATAACTGCAGACTCCAACGAGCTTGCACTCGCTGCTTAATTGACAGCGACGTGGACTGTCGAACGCCTGCTACGGCAGTCCGCGACCACCAGCAGGCTGGTGAGAGGGCCGGGGAACCGGGTCAGCTTACGAGATTAAACAGGTTTCTAGGGAACCGGAACTGGCGGACAGAGGTCCGGATCCCGAAACACCAACTGGCCGCTAAACATGTAGACGCCTGTGCGAAAGGTCTTCAGGACAGGGGTTCGACTCCCCTCGCCTCCACCATTCCCACCGGTTCGGCATGCTTGAATAGCCTGCCCCGCCAATCAAGGGGCGGCGGATGGTGTCCTGAGTGGGCCCAGCGCGCCGAAGGGCCATAGCGTTGCCATTTCAGTGACCCGTTCTCAGTGCTCATCAATGACTTGGCACGTCGACGCGTTGGTTCTAAACAAAATCGGCACACCCCGGCACCCACGATTTTATGAAAATCTCTCGTCTCACTCTTTGCGTGGCACTCGCGGCGACCTTTCATCCTGGCCTCGCCTCGGGCGTCGACTATCCGCTCAAGCCGGTTTCCTACTACGAGGTGGAGATGACGAGCGACTTCTGGCTGCCGCGCATGGTGACGCAGCGCGAAGTGCTTGTCCCCTGGGCATTCGAACGCACCGAATCCGGCGTCGCCCACCTGCAGGCCGCGGCGGATTTTCTAGATGGGAACACCATCGAGAATCACCGGGCTCACCGCTTCATCGATTCTGATCTCTACAAGGTCATGGAAGGAGCGGCCTACCTGTTGCAACTGGAACGCGATCCCAAGCTGGAAGCGAGAATGGACAGGATCATTGCCATCATCGGCGACGCCCAGGAAGAAAACGGATACCTCTACCCGTCACACACCACGGGTGTCGGCACGGGAAAGAACATGATGGGCGACCGCCCCTATTCCTTCGTCGTTCACAGTCATGAACTCTACAACATGGGCCATCTTTACGAGGCTGCCGTCGCATATTACGAGACCACCGGCAAGGATGCCCTGCTCAAGATTGCGGAGAAGAATGCCCGGCACATCAACCGGGTCTTTTTCGAGGGTGATCCAAAATACAACGGCGGGAATCCCGTCCGCCAGGCCCCCGGCCACCAGGAACCTGAACTTGCACTGGTCAAACTTTACCGCGTCACCGGCAAGCAACTCTACCTCAACATGGCACAGAAATTTCTCGAGATCCGCGGAGTGACCTACGTGCCCGATGGCGAAGGAGTCATGTCGCCGACCTACGCACAGCAGCACAAGCCAGTTGCTGAGCAGAGCGAAGCAGTGGGCCACGCCGTCCGCGCTACTTACCTCTATTCCGCAATGGCCGATATCGAAGCCCTCACCGGCGAAGAGAAATACGCTGAGGCCCTGGATCGGATCTGGGGCGACATCACCAACACCCGCATGCACATCACGGGCGGACTCGGAGCAGTCCATGGAATTGAAGGTTTCGGATCGCAGTATGAATTGCCCAACGCCCACGCTTTCAACGAAACCTGCGCAGCCGTCGGAAACGTGCTGTTCAATTATCGCATGTTCCTGCTTCACAAGAATGCCAGGTATCTCGACGTGGCGGAGATCGCACTGCTCAACAACGTGCTCGCGGCGGTGAACCTGGAGGGGAACAAGTTTTTCTACGTCAATCCACTCGACGCGGACGGCAAATATCCATTCAACCACGGCACAGCGGGCCGGGCCCCGTGGTTTGGCACCGCTTGCTGCCCCTCGAACATGGCACGGCTCATCCCCCAGGTGCCGGGCATGACCTATGCGCATGATGACGGGAATATCTACATAACCTTCTACGCCGAGAGCAGCACGGAAATCGATGTCGCCGGAACAAAGGTGAAAATCGCACAGTCGACGAACTACCCGAACGACGGCAAAATTTCGATTCGCCTCGACCCGGCGCAGTCCGGCCAATTTCGACTGCACCTGCGCATTCCCACCTGGGCGCAGGGCGAACAGTTCGTGCCAGGCGGTCTCTATGAGTTCGTCGACCCGGAGGGTGCACCGGTTTCCCTGTCCGTGAATGGCAGAGCGGTCGAAGCAACGCACTTGGAAAAAGGGTTCGTGGTCATTGAGCGAGATTGGCAGGCAGGCGACAAGGTGGAATTGGACTTGCCCATGCCGGTCCGCGCAAATCGCAGCCATCCGTCGGTTGAGGCAAACGTGGATCGCATTGCGCTGACACGTGGTCCCTTCGTGATGTGCGCCGAGGGAATCGACAATGGCGGCGTGACACAGCGCTACTTTTTCAAGGGAGAATCTAAAACCACCGAGGCAAAAATCTCCACAAAGACGATCGATCACGGTTCATTTCTCCAAGCAACCATCACTGCCAGAGCCCTCACTGAGGAAGGTGGCAGCAAGGCGATAATCCCTCTGGTATTGACGCCCTACTATGCCTGGAACAATCGCGACACAGGCTCCATGACGGTGTGGTTCCCCACCAAACCAGAGTTGGCGATATTCGATCCACTTGAGCTTCCCCGAGAAAGCGTTTTTGCCGGGATCACCGCTTCGCACACCGCCGGCGAAGATACCGTTACCGCAATTGGCGACGGCAAAGTGGACAAATGGTCGAGCGGCAACAAGGTGCTGCGTTGGACCAGCCGCGGGCAGTCCGGAAAACCACAATGGGTTTCGGGACGCTTTAAGGGACCGAAGAAAATTCGCAGCGTCGGAGTGTTCTGGATGAATCGCTGGCAGGGAGATGTCAAATTCCCTGAGGAGTGGTCGATCGAGATCGAGCAGAATAGCAAATGGAAGCCCTTCGAACTCTACACCACCGACAAATACGCCACCCGCGGAAATCAATACAACGTGGTCCATCCGGCTGCGCCGCTTACCTGCGACGCCATCCGCATTCACATGACCCCGAAGGAGGACACCGCAGTGGGAATCCTCGAGGTGAGCGTGGAGTTCGAGGAATGAGAAATCGGAGCGCGTTCCTCTGCTTACTCCAACCCCGGCAGCGCAAGGCGCGGCCCATCGACGAGGCCATGGCGGCACGCATCAAGCGCATCCACCGCCAGGAGCCTGCCTGCGGGGTGCGAGGCACCTGGAGCCGCCTGCGCTTCCGTGACGGGGTCAAAGTGAACCGAAAGAAGGTCCACCGCATCATGAAACTCAAGGGCTGGATTCTTCCGAAACGCCGAACTGGTCGCCGGCCGCGGGTCCAG
>DLRK01000069.1 GCA_002501065.1 Akkermansiaceae bacterium UBA7890 | reverse complement strand
CCGTCTCAAGCTGACTCACTTCTGCAATTTGGGAAATCAGCCCACCATGGAGGCCAAGCCTGGCAACGCAGATTTGCTTGAGTTTGGTTTCCTTGGGGCGACAAACCTCAAGTCACCTGAGGCGAGGCACATGCACGAGCACTCCTTTTCCTTCCTGGGTAAAAATCGCATCGATACTACCTGGATCTTCTGGGACGGGGGGAAGGAAGCTGATGGGCGCCATTATTCTCTTGTCCGGCGTTGATTTCGGCGCTTTGTGGCAGACAGGCCCTTCTCTCCTGACATGCCCATGAATCACTTCCCTGAACACGGGCACCAGAGGGCTCAGGCTCCACCATCGCTAACCGGCAGATTTCTCTCGATGCCTTCCGGCACCCTGGTTCCCGCGTCCTGATGCGGGGCTGTGGCGTCCCCTGCCTCAAGCCGTGTGAGTGAACCTTCAGGTCTCGAAAGCAAGTCGAGGTTCAGCCAATCTCTGAAAAAATGACCAGTATTCCCAATGCTCAACGAACCTTGACGGCCAGCTTCCGAACGTAATCTTTGTTCATCCTGAGAGGAAATCGTTTGGTCTCCTGGAGAAACATCAGCACTTCTCTCTGATTCGTGGTCAAGACCGGCGATTGACCAGACTGGTTGATCAGCCAAATCTGGTGAACATACTCGTTGACGGCCGTGCTCCAGTCGTAGTGGCCTTCCTCCATTCGATTCTGTTCCGCAATATCGTAGTGACCGGCCCTGATGTCGGCGGCCATCGCTCTCCCCAGTAGTCCTCGCCTGCCGAAACTCCACCGCTTGGAGTGACGGTTCCATGCTTCGGTGTAGACGTGAAAGCATTCTTCCCACAACGCGTTCATGCCGTCGGGGCGCCACATCGAACTGTCCAAACCTTGCAGCTTGAAACCGGTCCCATCCCAGTTTGGAAAGAAGGGCCAAATATCCGTCTTCATCGAGATGATGTAATGACCCGTCTGCTGGTGCAGCGATTCCTCAATGGGACGCAATGCGCGATCGGCCCCGATGGCAAAGGCGAAATTCTTTCCCATGGTTGCCAGCAAGCCAGGTCGATCAATCTGGCCGTCAGCATCCGTGTCTAGCAGGCTGCCGAAGAGGCGGGTGGCCTGCAGGACGACTTCCTTCCCCGATCTGTCTCCGCGATCGGTTTCTCGGGGACGTTGGTTGGTCCCCATGATGTAGAAGTTTCCGATTCGATAAACGTGAGTGAATCGTTCCGGGATCTGTGATTCAAAGGCGGGGTCTCCGGGCAGATTCCACGTGGTGACCTTGAGACCGGACGACTCATCGGCCGATTTGCTCGCGGGTTCGGCCTTCTCCCCGCAACCGGCGAGCAGAGCACCAAGCGCAGGAAGCAGGACAAGGGTTACACGTCCCGTCATACAGAGTTCATGTAACAGGGATCAGTTGGGACGTCGAGGGAGCGCACTCGTTTTACTGCCCCTGCATCGCGCAGTGTGCTAGAGCAGTGGGGCATCATGAAATCGCTCCGGTTCGTATTCATCGATCGAGTCCCCTTCTTGGTCGCAGTATCCCCGGATCTCCTGCCATGAATCAGCCCCAGTTCGCCGGCCCGTTCCAGCATCTTGACAAAAAACAATTCCCTTTCAGTCAGAGGCACTTGGCGGTGACCCGGTGATGCTGAACGTTATCCCTCAAACGCGATGCGCCACCTCTTCCCAATACTGATCATTCTAAACGCAACCAAGTTCGCGATCGCAGGCGATCCCATAACCGTGATCCGCGGCGAAGGCCCCACTTCTGAAGGACCTCATGGCGAAGGCAACGTCTACGCTGCCCATATTGTCCGACAAGGCAACGGCCTGCTCATGTATTACGGCGGGCAGGGACGGGATGGGCACGATCGTATTCATCTCGCAACTTCCACAGATCAGAATTCATGGAACCCACGAGGCGTCGTATTTTCCCCGGATGGGATCAACCACGTAAACGATCCATCTGTGGTGATTGTGAATGATCAATTCTATATGTATTACACCCGTGCAAACGCAGGCGTGACGGACTGTATCGCCTTGGCCATTTCCACCGACGGACGAAGCTGGAAAGATCAGGGTCCCGTCTTGTCCGCGCGCAAAAAATCAAAGTGGGACTCGCTTCTAGTTGGGCGACCGAGCGTGATCCATGACGGCAAGGCGTTTCATCTGTGGTTCGATGGCCGGGCAGACCTCCCTGTCGGCGCACCAGACCAAACGGCTCCCAAATCGCGAACATCAAAACGGTATGTTGGATACGCGGTGTCCCAAGACGGCAGAACGTGGAAACGCCGCGATAGTTATGTGTTTGCCAACGACGCTGGCGGCATCCACGTATCGCTTGTCGATGGCCGTTACGTCATGCTGATCGAATCGAGAGCCGGGACGAAATGGGCATCGAGCAACGATGGCATTTTGTGGATAAACGAGGGATTACTTCTTCCAAAAGATCAGCAGACCTCGCCTCACGGACATGTCACGCCATTCTTGTTCGCCGATGCAAACGGTCACATGCTCTACTTTGGGGCCACTCATTCAGAGCATTGGAACCAGAATTCAATTATGCGTGTCGCCGTTTTCCCGCTGGCAGAGGCAAAACCGCCCCGCTCCCTGATTCCTGCACCCTGATGCGGTGCTGGCCTTCCCTTCCGTTCGGCAGTGTGGTATGCCTGTCGGCATGATGAGAACGCCTAGCATGCTCCCCGCCATCGCATTCTCCGCAACAATGCTGGTTTATAGCTCCAGCTCGGCCCAGAGCCTCACTCCCGCGGAGAAGACACAGGTCAATCAGATGATCGAAGAGCTACATCAAAAGTTGCACGGCAGCTCTGCCACCAATAACTCACGCGCTGTCAGCACTCTGCAGGCCATTCTTAAAAGCCCCAAGGCCACCTCTCAATATTACATGGCCTGTATCAAGGAACTGCAGTTCGACGCCGTGGGGAAACGCGAGTCCGAATGGCGAGAGTGGCGGGAGCGCAACGAGGATCGACTCAAGAGCACCGAACACGTGGCCGCCCTGCAATATCAGGCGAAGTTTCTGCTGCTTACCCTTGCGGTTGCTCTCGAGGGGGATGAAGCGGCCGGAGTGAAGAAAGTGATGCCGCTGCTGATCGACTACTACGATGATCTAACTAGAGACTTCGACAAGCTCGAGGGTCACCGGCGAATTCTCATCACGCCAGCTCTCGAGTCGGTGTTCGCGGATCGGCTCAAACTGACCCTGACCATGCCGCCGCTGGAGAAGTGGATAGACGCACCGCTGCCGATCAGCGCAGTCTACGACGGGGTGATTCTCCCACACTTTCGTAAAGAAAAAAACCATCCCGCGTTACAGGCAGCCTGGGACAAGCGCATCGTCCATGAGAGCAAAACTCTTGAGGTTGCAGGTCGCGGGGGAGCCCTCGGCCTCCCGGTCGACCTTCCTGCAGGAATTCCAGAAGATATCGCCCGTCGCTTTGGACTCGATGGCCGGGACAGCAAAAGGGAACAGCAGCGCGAGGATACCCGTCAGAAGAAGATTTCGGGAGAAGACTTCAGGAAGGACCGCCTCCCTGTTTTACATTGGGGCAAGAATCGAGACGCCCTGCTCTACGGACCGAACGCGGCGTCGTCTCTCCAGACTCTCGGGCGTATCATCCGCGAAAACCTTGCCCATTCGGAAGCGCCAAATTGGCTGAAAGAGCTGAAGAGCCTTGCGGCGGGAGGGCCGAACGCGGAGTCAGACAACCCGACAGCAAACAAGCCGTAGGGGAGACCCTCCCTTAATCGTGAACCCTGAATCCTTTCCGGTGGCAGATCGTCGCATCTGCCTTGAGTTCGGGCCTGCCGAGGATGCTGCCTTTTCCAGTTCAGCGTGCAGCAGCCCCGCACCCTGATGGGGATGTCGCTTCCCCTGCCTTCCCAGGAATTTCTCCGCGGGATGATATATCCATGCACCAGCGCGGGCAAAGAGTGCCTACCCTGCCCCTCTCCCTGACAGACTCACCCGTGGATTCTTTTCCAAGCAACCTTTTGAGTTGCGCTGAATTCGCATGGGGGGTCATCTACCCCCATGAACGCGTTGCGGGTTGCATCCGTCCAGTTTCAACACCTGCCCGGTGACAAGGAGACCAATTTAGCCATCGTTCGATCATTCGCGGCTCAAGCCGCCGCCGAACAGGTTGACCTCATGGTTTTTCCAGAAATGTGCATCACGGGATACTGGCACGTACGGAATCTCTCCCGTGAGGAAATTGATGCTTTGGCCGAGCCTGTTCCTGACGGCCCCTCGACCGAAGTCCTGCTCTCACTTGCTTCCGAGCATGGCATGACGATTGGGGCGGGCCTGATCGAGCGAGGAAATGACGATCGACTGCACAATGCCTACGTCGTGGCCATGCCGGATGGCCGGACTGTTTGCCATCGCAAATTGCACACTTTCATCAGCGAGCACATGGACTCGGGCTCAGACTACACCGTATTCGATCTGCCCAACGGCACCAAGGCGGGCATTCTTATCTGTTATGACTGCAACATCGGGGAAAACGTTCGTTCCACCGCCCTGCGCGGCGCCGAGGTGTTGCTGGCTCCACACCAGACCGGAGGATGCGACACGCCGAGCCCCCGTTGCATGGGAGCCATTGATCTCGAGCTTTGGAAGAACAGGAAGGAGGATTCCGAGGCCATCGAGGTTGAGTTCAAGGGGCCCAAGGGCCGGGAATGGTTGATGAAATGGCTGCCCGCCAGAGCCCACGACAACGGAATCTTTCTTATCTTCAGCAACGGAGTAGGACAGGACGACAACGAGGTGCGTACGGGCAACGCCATGATCCTCGACCCCTATGGCGACGTCCTTGCAGAGACTTGGAAGGCGTGCGACGACATGGTGGTGGCCGACCTCGATCCGGCTGTTCGCAAAATGTGTACCGGGGTTCGCTGGATCAGGAGCCGTCGCCCCGAGTTGTATCAACATTTGACCGAATCGACGGGCAGCGAGCGCGACACTCGACACGTGCGGTTTTCCCGCGAGGACGAGGAATAGGGAACCCTGCCGACGCGTCAGACCATCGCAAGGTCGCCCCCGCCCTGGTTCCTGTGCCATGATGCGGAGGTGGTTGGATCCCCTTACATAGCTAGCGCCTTATTATAATGACCTCGCGGACGATTCGCCCTACACTTGAGAGGTGAATATTGATCCGGTAAAAAGCGGTTTCGAAGAGGCCGGCTGGAAAAACCTACAGCCAGGGAGCCATTTTGGAATCGAGTTTGACCTGGTAGGCGAACGTCGCTTCCTCGCGAAATGGAATGTCCTGATCAAGGTGTTGCCTCTTCTTGATGGAACAACAGTGAACATGTGGAAGGTCAACTTCGAAAGTATAAGCAACAGATCAAAGAGCCTCATATTGGGAAGATGTTTTCTTTTGTGTCTCTTAGCAGAGGATGTATCACCGCAAGTTTCCGAGACCTTGTCTGCGGATAGTTTCGGATTGTTTGGAATATTCCGCCTTAAAGGTGGCGGTGGCAATGTGCTCGTTGGAAATGTGAAGAACGGAGGAGTGTACGGAGAAGTTCCATCACTACCATACGACCTGCACAAGTTCTCCAAGAGCGCAAAGGAAATCATCCTTCAGACCGTGGGCCCATCAAGAATTCCCCTGCATCCGCTTCCATCTCTGCCGAACTCCGGTCCCCCATCTCTGCCGAGCTCCGGTCCTCCATCTCTCCCGAACTCCGGTCCTCCACCCTTGCCTGCGAAAGAGGAC
>DLRK01000024.1 GCA_002501065.1 Akkermansiaceae bacterium UBA7890 | reverse complement strand
TTACCCCACTAGATCCTTAATCTAGCGCGTCTACCAATTCCGCCACCCGAGCATGAGGAGGTTTCCTTCGCAGTGGGCGGGAGGCTTACGGGCGCACCGAACGAAAATCAAGCCAATCCTCATCGGGAAACAACAGTTTCCCTGCCGCCCCTCATTGCGTCTGGACGCCGTATTTTCATCGTGGGACGCTCACCGCAAGCGAATCGCCATGAATCCACCCATCCTCGCCGTCTCGCTTGTCCTCCTTCTCAGCACCCTTCCCGGTTCCGGCCAGGAACTGAAACTGACCTTCCATGCCGCCCCCAGGCCCCTCGCCGGGGGAGCGGTGGTCGAGGACTGGCCCCGTTTCCTGGGCGCCCGTGACAATGCCTCCTCCAGGGAAACCAAGCTCCTCGGGAAGTGGCCGGCGGGCGGCCCCAGGAAGGTCTGGGAACTGGAAACCGGCGAGGGGTATTCCAGTCCCCTCCTTGCCGGGGGAAAACTGATCTACTTCCATCGCCTCAATCACAGCACCCTCACCGGCGCAGGGGAGGAGGTCCTCGACTGCCTTGATCCGGACACCGGCAAGCGTCACTGGCGCATGAAGTATCCCGTCACCTACCGCGACCGCTACAACTTCAGCCCCGGTCCCCGCTCCAGCCCGGTGGTGTCCGGGGGACGAATCTACCTCACCGGCGTAACCGGCATCTTTCACTGCCTCGACCTGGAGACCGGCGCCATCATCTGGAAGCGCGATCTGCGCAAGGACTACAACATCCCCACCTACTTCTTCGGCTATGGACCAAGCCCGAGCCCGGTCTGGCAGGACCGCATCATCCTCAACGTGGGCGGCCGGGCGGCCGCGGAAGGCCCGGGCGTCTGCGTGGCGGCCTTCTCCATCAGGGACGGCAGCACGCTCTGGGAGGTAAAGGACCAGTGGGGCGCGAGCTACGCCTCCCCCACCATCACCAGACTGCAGGGTGTCGACTGCGCGGTGGTGGCCGCCGCGGGCGAAAGCCGTCCTCCCCATGGAGGGCTTCTCGTCATCGACGTCAAGTCGGGCAAGGTCTACGACCGCTTTCCCTGGCGCGCCGACAAATTCGAATCCGTTCTGGCCTCCTCTCCCCTCATCCTCAACGACAGGCGCATCTACCTCGGTGACTGTTACGGAGTGGGCGGGGTTGTTCTCGAGTATGACAAGACCCTCAAGTCAAAGGTGGTGTGGAAGGAGCGCTGGTTCGGAATGCACTGGATGATGCCCCTCCAGATCGATGGACATCTCTACGGTTTCGCCGGACGCAACATCCCGGACACCCAGTTCAAGTGTGCCCATGCCGCCACCGGCAAGATCCTCTGGGAAGAGGACCTGCAATGGCAGGAGGCCGGACGCACCCACGGCCTCTTCCGCGGCAGTCTCCTGCAGGCCGATGGCCGGATCTTCTGCCTGGGAGAGGACGGCGTGCTGGCCGAACTGAAGGTCAGTTCCAAGGGCGCGGAAATCCTCCAGAAAGCCCGCCTCTTTGCCGCCCGCTCAAGCTGGACCCTCCCCACCCTGCACAAGGGGCTCCTCTATGTCTCCCAGAACGAGCCCGACTTGCTCACCCGCGCCCCACCGCGCATCATCTGTTACGATTTCCGGGGCGAATGACTGCCGCCCGCACGTCCATGAAAGCCCTCGAACTGATTGCCGCCTCCACCTTCGACCTGGTGGAGATGCCCGTCCCTGAACCGGGACCCGATGATCTCCTGGTGGCAGTCCGGGCCTGCGGAATCTGCGGGAGCGACATCCACGGCATGGACGGAAGCAGCGGCCGGCGCATCCCGCCCCTCGTGATGGGCCACGAGGCGAGCGGGGTGGTGGAATGCTGTGGGTCCGCGGTCACCGACTGGTCCGGAGGAGACCGGGTCACCTTCGACAGCACGATCTACTGCGGCCAGTGCCACTACTGCCAGTCAGGACGAGTCAACCTCTGCGGGAATCGCGAGGTTCTCGGAGTCTCCACCCCCGACTTCCGGCGCCAGGGTGCCTTTGCCGACTTTGTCCTTGTCCCGGCCCGCATCTGTCACCGGGTTCCCGATGAGGTCCCCTTCGAGGAAGCGGCCTTTGCCGAACCGGTCTCGGTCGCTCTCCACGCCGTCAACCGGGTCAAGGTCCGGGAGGGAGAGTCCGCCGTGGTGGTGGGGGCCGGACTCATCGGTCTCCTTGTGGTGCAGGCCCTCAGACGGGCTGGCTGCACCAACATCATCGCCATCGATCTGGCCGACGAACGGCTCGAACTGGCCCTTCAGCTGGGTGCCTCCTCCACCCTGCGATCCGACCGCGAGAACGTTCTCGAGAAGATCCGCGCCCTGAGTGGTGGTGAGGGTCCGGAGATCGTGATGGAAGTGGTCGGGATCAACCCCACCGTGGAACTGGCGGTTAATGCCGCCCGCAAGGGGGGACGGGTCTGCCTGGTGGGCAACCTCGCCTCCAGCGTGCAGTTCCCTCTCCAGGCGGCCGTCACCCGCGAGCTCGAGGTGCTCGGTTCCTGCGCCATCAACGGCGAGTATCCCGATGCCCTCGCCGCCATCGCAGCGGGCGAGATCGACGTAAAAGCCCTCACCTCCTGCGTGGTCCCCCTCTCCGAGGGCGCCTCCTGGTTTGCTCGTCTCCACGAGGGCAGAGAGCCGCTCCTCAAGGTCATCCTTCGCCCGGGATAACATCTCGATCCCCCCAACCTGAACCTGCCAACTCCCACTCCTCTCATGTTTGATCTCTCCGGAAAGACCGCCTTTGTCAGCGGCGCCAGTCGCGGCCTCGGGAAGGGCTTCGCCCTCGCCCTCGCCCGCGCGGGCGCCGACCTCGTGATTTCCAGTCGCACCGGCGACGGCCCCCTCCTTGAGACCCGGGCCGAGATCGAGGCCCTGGGTCGCCAGGCCTGGCCTGTGGCCCTCGATGTGCGCGAGCAGGAAAGTATTGTGGAAGCCACCGCCCTGGCGTGGGAGCGAGCCGGACAGATCGACATCCTCGTCAACAACGCCGGCTGCAACGTGCGCAAGCCGGCCCTCGAAGTGACCTGGGAGGACTGGAACCTCGTCCTCGAAACCAATCTACGTGGGCTCTTCTTCCTCGCCCAGGCCCACGCCACCCGCATGATTCCGCGCCACTACGGACGCATCATCAACATGGGATCGGTCACCTGCGTGGCAGGCTATGCCGGGCTCGCTCCCTACGGAGCCAGCCGGGGTGGTGTGAAGCAACTCACCATGAGCCTGGCCCACGACTGGGGTCCCCACGGCCTCACCGTCAACTGCCTGGCTCCCGGGTGGTTTCGTACGGAGCAGAACAAGGTCATGTATGAGGACGAAGGATGGGTCGACTACCTGCGCGAGCGCATTCCCCTCGACCGCCCCGGCGCTCCCGGAGACCTCGACGGAACCGTGGTCTGGCTCGCTTCCGATGCCAGTGCCTACGTCACCGGCCAGACCATCCTGGTCGATGGGGGAATCTCGGTCGGTGCAACCCGAGCCGTGCCCGGGAAGTAGGTCAACAGTCCTCCAGATGGTTCTTGTTTCACAAGAAACCCGGGTGTTCAACGGCCTTTAGTCTACAAAAATAGTCAAAAACGGTCGAAAGCTACGCATCAACATATCGAGATTTGTTGATTTGTTTGTTGCCTGCATTTCTCTCTCCCGCTAGCGTCGCCCCGGGATGAGACCCGACCTCACCACCGAACTCCACGATCTCTTCGCCTCGCGAATCGCCCTCCTCGATGGTGCGATGGGGACCACTATCAGGGACTACGGAATTGACGAGACGGGGGCCCGCGGGAAGCGCTTCGCGGACGCACCCAAGGATCTGCTCAACAACGGCGACATTCTCTCCCTCACCCGGCCGGAGATCATTGCCGACATCCACAAGCGCTTCCTCGAAGCCGGGTCTGATATCATCGAGACCAACACCTTCTCCGCCACCACCCTCTCGCAGGCCGAGTTCTTTCTGGAGGATCCCCGGGAACGTGGCGGGCGCAAGGATCCCACCTTCTTCCAGGAGGTCCTTGAGAATGATTTCCTGCGCACCCTTGCAGAGGACCTCAACCTGGAAAGTGCCCGCCTGGCCCGCAAACAGGCAGACCGCCTTGCGGAGAAGAGTGGCATCCGCCGCTACGTGGCCGGCGTCATCGGCCCCCTCACCCTTTCGCTGACCAACGCTCCCGATCACGATGACCCGTCCTTCCGTCCGGTTACCTTCGACCAGGTGCGGGAAAGCTACCTCCACCAGGCCCGGGCATTGGTGGAAGGAGGATGTGATCTCCTCCTGATCGAGACGATCTTCGACTCCCTCAATGCCAAGGCCGCCCTGGTGGCGGTCCAGGAGCTCTTTGATGAGAAAAAGTCCACCCTGCCCCTCATCGTCTCCGCGGCGGTGGGCAGTGGTGGAGCCACCCTGATCTCCGCCCAGCGGATCTCGGCCTTCTGGATCGCGGTTCAGCATGTCCAACCGCTGGCGGTGGGGCTCAATTGCTGCGAAGGACCGGACGTTCTGCGCCCCTTCGTGGCCGAACTGGCGGACTCCATCGACTGCTACACCTCCTGCTATCCCAACGCGGGACTCCCCAATCCCCTCGCCCCCACCGGTTTCGACCTCGAACCTGCCGACATGGCTGCCTACATGGGCGAATTTGCACAGGCAGGGCTGATCAATATCGCAGGTGGCTGCTGCGGCAACACTCCCGACCACCTTGCCGCCATCGCCGGGGCCGTGAAACGGCATCCCCCCCGCAAATCCCGTGCCCATGCCGCCTGAACCGCCAATCCCCCAAGGGTAATGCCACTGAAAACCCGCCCTCTCCGCCTCAGCGGCACCGATGCCTATGTCCACGGCGCCGATTCCAATTTCCTCATGATCGGGGAACGTACCAACGTGGCTGGTTCTCCCCGCTTTCGCAAACTGATCAAGGAGGACAGACTGGAGGAGGCGGTCGAGGTCGCCCGCCAGCAGATTGGCAATGGCGCCAACGTCATCGATATCTGTTTCGACGAGGGACTGATCGATGGAGTGGCCATGATGACCAGGTTCCTGCAACTGCTGCAGGGTGAACCGGACGTGGCCCGGGTCCCGTTCATGGTGGATTCTTCCAAGTGGGAGATCCTTGAGGCCGGGCTGAAGTGCCTCCAGGGAAAAGGGATCGTGAACTCCATCTCGCTCAAGGAGGGCGAGGACCGCTTCACGGACCAGGCCCGGATCATCCGCCGCTACGGGGCCGCAGTGGTGGTGATGGCTTTCGACGAGCAGGGACAGGCCGCAACCTACGAGGACAAGATCCGCATCTGCGAACGCGCCTACCGCATCCTCGTCGACGGGGTATCCTTTCCGCCCGAGGACATCATCTTCGATCCCAATATTCTGACCGTGGCCACCGGGATCGAGGAGCACAACAACCATGCCGTCGATTTCATCGAGGCCACCCGGTGGATCAAGGAGAACCTGCCCCACGCCAAGGTCTCCGGAGGAGTCTCCAATATTTCCTTTTCCTTCCGGGGCAACAATGTGGTGCGGGAGGCCATGCACTCCGCATTCCTCTATCACGCCACCCGGGCCGGCATGGACATGGGGATCGTCAATGCCGGCATGCTCGAGGTCTACGACGAGATTCCCGGGAATCTCCTGGAGTGCGTTGAGGATGTGATCCTGAACAGGCGTCAGGATGCCACCGACCGGCTCCTCGACCTTGCCGAGCAGTTCAGGGGCAAGGAGGGAAAGAAGCGAGAGGTGGACCTGAGCTGGCGCGGGGAAAGCATCGAGAAGCGCCTCGAACACGCCCTGCTCAGGGGTGTTACCGAGTTTATCGAGACAGACACGGAAGAAGCCCGACTCAAGTACGGACGTCCCCTCAACGTCATCGAAGGCCCCCTCATGGACGGAATGTCCATCGTGGGAGACCTCTTCGGAGAGGGCAAGATGTTCCTCCCCCAGGTGGTCAAGTCAGCCCGGGTGATGAAGAAGGCAGTGGCCTGGCTCACCCCCTTCATGGAAGAGGACAAGGCCGCCAATCCCAATCAGCGCTCGGCTGGCAGGGTGGTGATGGCCACCGTCAAGGGTGACGTGCACGACATCGGCAAGAATATCGTGGGCGTGGTGCTGGCCTGCAACGGGTTCGAGGTGATCGATCTCGGCGTGATGGTCCCCTGCGAGAAGATCCTCGCCACTGCCCGCGAGCGGGAGGCCGATGTCATCGGACTCTCCGGATTGATCACCCCGTCGCTCGACGAAATGATGCACGTCGCCTCCGAACTGAAGCGTGAGGGGTTTTCGATTCCCCTCCTTATCGGCGGCGCCACCACCTCCGCGCCCCACACCGCCATCAGAATCGCCCCCCACTACCCGGGCCCCGTCATCCATGTCCTCGATGCCTCCCGCTCTGTTCCTGTCACCACCGCCCTCCTCAGTGAAGACCAGCGCGACGAGTTCGTGGCCGGGAACGAGGCCCGGCATGAAAAGCACCGTCTTTCCTTCGCGGTCGGCAAGAGGAAGAAGGTAATCCCGCTGACCGATGCCCGCACAAACCACTTCGACGGCGGCTGGAGCGACTGGAGCCCTCCCGTTCCGGAATTCACCGGCACCCGCGTCATCGAGCGTCAGTCCATCCGCGAACTCACCAGCTACATCGACTGGTCACCGTTCTTCCACGCCTGGGAACTCCGCGGTATCTGGGATCCGGAGACCCGGGAACTGAAAACCCGCAACCAGGACCAGGCCCGGGAAGCCGCCAGGCTCCATGGCGAAGCCCTGGATCTCCTCGAGCGGATTATCGCCGAAAAACGCTTCACTGCGCGCGGCGTCTACGGATTCTTTCCTGCCAATTCCGACAGTGACGACCTTGTGATATGGACCGACGACACCCGCACCAGGGAACGCATCCGGCTCCACACCCTTCGACAGCAACTCGACAAGACCACCAACAAGCCGAACTACGCCCTTGCCGACTTTGTCAGCGGAGATCCTTCCACTCCCGATTATCTCGGAGCTTTCGTGGCAGGCATCCATGGTGCCGATGAGTGGGCCCGGGAACTGGAGGAAGAGGAACACGATCCCTACCAGTCCATCATGGCCAAAGCCCTGGCGGACCGTTGTGCGGAGGCCTTCGCCGAGTTGCTCCACCACCGCGCCCGGGTGGCCTGGGGAATCGAAAGCCCGGAACAATTCTCCAACGAGGAACTCATTCACGAGAACTACCAGGGCATCCGCCCGGCCCCGGGATATCCGGCCCAACCCGATCATAGCGAAAAACCTCTCCTCTTCGATCTCCTCGGAGCCACCGGGGCGACCGGCATAACCCTGACCGGGTCCCAGGCCATGCATCCGGGTGCCGCGGTCTGCGGGCTCTACTTTTCCCACCCGGAAAGTCGTTACTTTGGCATCAGCGAACTGCAGCGGGACCAGGTGGAGGATTACGCCCGGCGCAAGGGCATGGGCATCGAGGAATGCGAGAAGTGGCTGGGACCCTGGCTGGGCTACTCGCCATAAGTCCCCGCCCCCTTCTGGCCACTATCCGGTCTTCTCGCTCCGCTTTCGCTCGTGCGGACAGAGGATGCGCTTCCGCAGGCGGATCCGACTGGGCGTGGCTTCCACGAATTCATCCGGTTCGATATACTCGATGGCCCGCTCAAGGCTCATCTTGATGGCGGGTCGCAATCCCTCGTCGATGCTCTTGGTGGCTGAGCGGTGATTGGTGAGATTCTTGGCTTTGGTGGGATTGACCGGAAGATCGCCTGACCGCGCATTCTCCCCTACGATCTGTCCCTCGTAAACCTCATCGGTAGGCTCCACGAAGAGCCGACCCCGCTCCTCCAGACTCTCCAGGGAATAGGCCATGGCGGTCCCGGTCGACATGGAAACCAGGCTCCCCTGCTCACGGGACCGGATCTTGCCCACCACCTGACGGTAATCCTTGAAAAGGTGAGACATCACCCCATGACCACTGGTCAGGTTCATAAGTTCGAACTCGAAACCGATGAGCCCCCGGGTGGGAATGGTGACCTCCAGGTAGCTCATGGTTCCCCGGGGCTCCATCACCTCCACCACCCCCTTCCGGTTGGCCAGGGTCTGAATCACCCCCCCGGTCATATCCGCCGGCAGTTCAAGATAGAGCGTCTCGAAGGGCTCCATCTCGACGCCTTCCTCACGACGAGTGATCACGGTGGGGCGGGAGACCAGCACTTCGTAATCCTCACGGCGCATGGTCTCCACCAGGACTGCGATCTGCATGGCCCCGCGGGCCGACACATTGAAGATGCCCGCGCGTCCTGACTCGCTCACCTCGATGGAGACGTTGGTCTTCACTTCCCTCTGCAGGCGGTCCCAGATCGCACGCGAGGTGACATTCCTGCCATCGCGCCCGGCAAAGGGACCGTCGTTCACCGCAAACTGCATCTGCACGGTAGGGGGATCGATGGCCACGAAGGGCAGAACCTCAGCCTGCTCCGAGGCCGCGAGAGTTTCACCGATGTCGACATCTTCAAAGCCCGCCAACCCCACGATGTTGCCCGCTTCACCCACTGCCGCATCCTGGGTGCCCAGCTTGGCATACTCGAACACCTTGGTGATGGTGCTGCGCACCGTGCTGCCGTCCCGGCGAAGCAACCAGAGCGCGTCCCCTTTCCTGACCTCACCCGACTCCACCCGGCCCAGGGCGACCCGTCCCACGTAATCGTCCCAGTCGATATTGCTCACCAGCATGCGAAAGGGTGCCCCGGCGTCAACCTGCGGCGGGGGAACCCGTTCCAGGATGACTTCGATCAGCGGCTCCACGCTGTCACGCTTCTGGTCGGCAAGGTCTGCCACAAAGTAGCCCTCCTTGGCACTGCCATAGAGCACGGGTGCCTCGAACTGATCCTCGGTAGCCCCCAGTTCCAGTAACAACTCCAGCACCCTGTCCTGCACTGCCAGAGGGTCGGCCGCCTCCCGGTCGATCTTGTTGATGACAAGGATCGGCAGAAGACCTTCAGCCAGCGCCTTGCGCAGGACGAAGCGGGTCTGGGCCTGGGGCCCCTCAAAAGCGTCCACCACCAGCAGAACCCCGTCCACCATGCGCATCACGCGCTCCACCTCGCCCCCGAAATCGGCATGACCGGGCGTATCCACGATGTTGATGGTATTCTCCCTCCATTTCACCGCGGTGTTCTTCGCCTTGATCGTGATCCCCTTCTCGCGCTCCAGGTCCATCGAGTCCATGGCGCGCTCCTCAAGCTGCTGGTGGGCCTCCACCACCCCGCCCGCCTTGAGCAATTCATCCACCAGAGTCGTCTTCCCGTGATCGACATGGGCAATAATCGCGATGTTCCGGATATGATCGGTCATGGGGCAACTGGCAATGCGTCGCCACCCATGGTGATCCTTCATGGCCTGGTAACGCGAAGCCGGGAGACTCCGGTTTTTCGCTCCAAATGCAAGCGCGGGGATTGCGAAACCGTCAGCTTCGAGGCCTCACTTCTTGTTCCGCAGGAAAGGCGGAATATCGAGATCTTCGCCTTCGATGAGGTTCGGGTCCTCCCCGTCAAACTTGCCTTTGGGGCCACCATCAAGGGCCAGTTCTCCCTGTGGCCTCTTGGCCTGGGCCGAGGCTTGGATCTCCTCCAGCGAATCCAACTCGATGGGAGCAAGACCCTCCACGGGTTCAACCTCCTCAAAGGAGGTGATCTCTCCGCCTTCCGCCCCCAGGTCGATCGATTCACCCGTTTCGGCCAGGTTGGGCACGGCCTCGATCGCGATTGGTCGCGAAGTCGCCTTTCCCGTATTCGCATCAGAATTCATCTCCTTCGAAGAGTCAAAAACATCATCAACCGGGGACGCATCGGAAGGGGCCGGCAGCTTCACCCGCATGGTGACGTTGGAAGCGGTATTGGGAGAAACGGGAAGAACCTTCACGGGTTCGTCCTCCTCCTGCTCCTTATTCTTCTTTACCTTCACCCGGGGCTTGCGGCCGCTGCGCCCTCTCTTCGGGCCACCCTTGGCAGACGGTTTCAGCTCTTCCTTTCCGGCGTCCTCCGGGATCACCGGAACCGGGGTGCTATCCTCCCCTTCTTCGAGCTCCGGCGTTGCACCCTGCTCTGGCAGGGCATCGAGATCGGCCTCGGGAAAAGGATCCAGTTCAGTCAGCGGCTCGGGATCGGGTGGCGAACTCGCCTGGGCATCCACCCCGGAGGTTGACGACGATGCCTCTGCGCCCTCGCCCTCACCTGGTTCATCCAGGGGATCAGCATCTCCGTTCTCCTCCAGATCGGCCTGGGCGGAAGGAGCATCGTCGCGTTCCGCTCCGAGTTCCGCCCGGAGGCGTTCTTCCGGAAGTGAACTCACCAGGGTGACACTCAATGTTTCGGCCATGGCCGGATCCACCGATGTTCCAAAAAGGATCTGGGCAGTCTCGGGTACGTGCTTGCTTAATCCACGCATGAGCAACTCCAGTTCGTAGAGCGTCATATCCTCGCCACCACAGACATGGACAAGAACCGTATCGGTATCATGAAGGAGGCTGCCGCGATCGAGAAGCGGACTGACCAGCGCGTTCTTGAGCGCCTGCTGGGCCCGATTCTCTCCGTGGGCGATACCCGACCCGAAGAGACAGCGCGATTTGGGTGAACTCAGGGACGCCATCAGGTCGTCCAGACCGATATTCACCAGGCCCGGACGCATCACGATCCTGGTGACCGCCCGGATGCTCTCCGAGATCATGCGATCGGCCGCGGAAAAGGCTTCGTGTACGCCCTGCTTGGCAAGCACGAGTTCTCCCATTCGCGTGTTGTCGAAGGTGATAAGGGCGTTGGCGAGCACCGAGAGTTCAGTGAGAGCGGTCTCCGCCTGATCCCGTCGACGCTTGCCCTCGAAATTGAACGGAGTGGTGGCAAAGACCACCGTAAAGGCCCCCTCTTCCCGGGCCAGTCGGGCCACCAGGGGTGCCGCTCCCGAACCGGTGCCACCTCCCAGTCCCACACAGATGAAGATGATCTTACGATCGCGCAATGCGTCCCGAATCTCCAGTTCCGCCTCCTGCGCAGCCTGATTACCAAGCGCCGGATCACCTCCGGATCCAAGTCCCTTGGTCAGGTTGCGGCCAAGCTGGATCTTCTCCGGAGCGACCGAACTGGTCAGGGTCCGCACATCGGTATTGCAGGCGAGAAGCTCGGCCCCTTCCATGCCATCGAGAGCGATACGGTCCAACATGTTGGCACCGGCACCTCCTACTCCGATGATCTTGACGGCTGAATTCGGGATGGTCTGCTGGCGAGTTCTCTCGTAGGGAATCATGACGGGACTACTGCAGACCAAGTAAGAGGACTCAGTCGCCAAATGGCCAGAGCGAACGCAAAAAACCGCCCACCTTCCCCAGACCGGGGGAATGCGGGCGTTCTTCCTCAAGGATTTGCGCGTAGCGAATTAATCCAAGAGCTGTTGAGTATTGCGGATCCTTAAAATACGCGTGCACCCCGCTGACGTCCGGACTCTCCGGTCGATAGACCGGCAACTCGAACACCTCGCACGCCAGTTCACCGAGACCCTGCATCAGGCTGGATCCTCCAGTCAGGAACACCCCCGTGCCCACCCGGGTCAGGCCGCCCTCCGGCAGGCGTTCCTTTACCAGTTCCAGCGTTTCCTGGAGGCGCATGCGGATCACATCATTGAGAATCTGCCTCTTGATTTCCACCTCCGGAAACCCACCTTCGTCAGGAATCCTGACCACTCCCTCGGATTTCGCGGAGTCCCCCGAGGCGTCTCCCTCTGTCTTCTTGACCTGCTCAGCCTTCGAGAGAGGAATGTGAGTAACCAGGTGAATATCGTTGGTGACATGGTCCCCTCCCACCGGGATGCAACCCGAGGCAAGGATCGCGCCGTCGACATAGAGCACATAGTCGGTGGTTCCTCCCCCGATATCCACCACCAGGGCCCCCGCCTCCTTGCGCTTCCGGTCAAGGGCGATCTGGGCCGAGGCAATGGGAGCAAAGACCACATCATCCACGTCGAGAGGGATCTCCCGCGCACACTTGATGCTGTTCTGGACGCGGGTGCGAACCCCGTGAACGATATGAAACTCGGCATCGAGAGTCTTGCCCAGCAAGCCCACCGGCATGGTGGCGTGGGGCTGCCCGTCCACGATATAATGGCGGATCAGGCTATGGAGATACACATGCTCACTCGGGATGGCGATATCACTCGCAATCTCCTTCACCTCCTCAACATGGCGGGGATGGATCTCTGGCTCTCCTTCCGGCAGTCGGTAAGTTCCGCGGTTGTTTACACCCTCGATGTGAGGGCCGGTGACTGCCAGGAACACACTGCTGATATCGACATCACTGATGTCCTCCGCTTCAAGGAGAGCCGCCTTCACACAGGCGCGCACCTGTGGGTAGTCGACGATTTCCCCCTTGCGGACACCCGCCGAGCGGGTCTCTCCCAGCCCGAGAATCTTGACTGATCCATCGGGCTTCACCTCCGCCACCACCATCACCGTCTTGGTGGTTCCGACCTCAAGGCCGACATGAATGCGAGACTTAGACATTTTCCTTCCCTGTCACTCCTAATCCCAAGTGTCCGCGATGAACATTTCTTTTTACTGCCGGAGGAGGGATTGAATGTCCCGCTGCAGACGACTCCGCAAATGCGGCCCAGGCGCTCCCGGCCCGCTGGCCACCACCGGAATATTACGCTTGGGAATCAGGTTCACCATTGCCATCGATTCCCCGTCCTTTGCGGTAACCCGAAGCAGGGTGATGAGATTTTCGAGCTGCTCCTTGTGATCATACATCCCAAAGGTGGCCAGCACACCCGTGTTGGTCACCGCTTCCAGGGAGTAGTCATTCCGCACCGCAACCACCGGCAGGGACCATTCCGCCCCAGCCAATTCCTCCTGTGAAAGCCTGATCAGCTCCAGTCCCCGTCGCGCCTGGTGATGGCGAATCTCCTTCCCAATCGTGATATCACCCTCTTCCACCTGGCTCACCAGCAGGATGGGGAGAAGAATGGCCTTCTCTTCCCACCAGGCATCGCAGGGAAAGCAGACCCCGCTTTTGTCGAGGAGGATTCCCGCCACAGGGTTTCTGCCGATAATTCCCAAGGGACGGCATTCCAACCACGCAATAGGCTTCCGCTCCTCCACCCGCACCCGCAATGTCCCGGGAAGGCGTCGACCCAGTTCCACCCTCTCGATGCCGGGACGTTCCAGAAGCTGCCCCTTCATTTTCCGCAATTTGAGCCTAAAGATGCTGGAATCGGGATCGAGCTCGGTCAGCTCGCTAAAGTGCTCTGCAGTCATTTCCCCGTTGCTCTCCAGATCCACATGCCGGAGCCGAAACTCGTTGTTCTCGATGAAAAACTCACGCATTCCCTCCCGGACGCCCCAACCCACTCCTGCCAGCAGCGCTCCTGCCAGCAGCAATTTGCCCGAGCGCTTGAGATGACGCAGGCAGCTGAAGCACACGATACGCGGCGAACTGACCCTCAAGTGCAGGCGGCGCTCGGGACTGGGACGATTGACTCGGGAGGTCTTACGACGAGGCATCAGTTCTATGAAGGGATAGCGAAAGCTCTCCGATCCGACGGCAAAGCGCTCCAAAGCCATAACCTGGCTCGGCCGCCGCAGCACCCTTCGGCAGAAGGCTGCTCGCCGTCATTCCGGGAATAGTATTAGCTTCCAATATGTAAGGATTACTTAAGGAATCTAGCAGGATATCGACCCGGGAGTAAACCTCAATTCCAAGCGCCCGGTGAGCTGCCAAAGCCGCATCCTGCACGATTTTCGTGGTTTTTGCGTCTAAATCGGCCGGGCAATAGTAATCAGTTCCCCCTTCTCCGCTCATCCAGGGGTATTTATTGCTCATGTCATAGAAACCCTCCCGCGGGACGATGTGCACGATTGGAAAGATCTCCTCCCCCACGATTCCTACCGTCAGTTCCTTCCCCTCCACGAATTGTTCGACCAGGACCTCGTTGCCAAACCGCGCCGCATCCTCCATGGCTATCCGCGCCTCTTCCGCCGTATGCACGATGTGAACCCCCACGCTGGACCCCTCCCGCGGCGGTTTCACCACGCAGGGAAGCTCCATTAGCGGGAGCACCACCCCGCCCGAGACATCGACGATCTCGGAGGCGGGAGTCGGGATCCCCTCCTCCACAAAGCGCGCCTTGCTCGCCACCTTGTCAAAGGCCAGTTCACTGCTCACCCGCCCCGCTCCCGTGTAGGGCACCCCCAGATCTTCCAGGTAGACCTGCAGGGCACCGTCTTCCCCGAAGGTTCCATGAATGACATTGAAGGCCAGACCGGTCCCTTCCGGCAGGACAGGTGCGGTATCAATCACATCCACTCCCACCGCTGTGAGACCCTCTCCCCGCAAGGCTTCCAGCACGGCCTGCCCTGAGCTCAGAGACACCTCCCGCTCCGATCCCGGTCCCCCCATCAACACTGCAATCAACACCGATTCATCCATGGCACCGCAAGATCATAAAAGACCCGACCCACACGGTCGAGTGCTTTGGGATTCTCACGATGAAGTGGCACTCAATCACCTTGCTTCCTCGGAGGTGGATGCAGGCCGATATCGATCAATAAACCCCGGAAATCACCAACCGGGCAGGTCAACACCCTGCCCTGCGCGTTCCGGAGAGCCCTCAGAAGCTCACCTGGTCCTCCCCCAGGATCTGAACTTCCGTTTCCAGATCGATCCCCCGCTTCTCCTTCACTTCCGCCTTCAGTTCATCAATGAGCCGGAGCACCTCGCCCGCTTCGGCTTTCCCCCGGTTTACGATGAAGTTTCCATGCTCGGCAGAGACCTCGGCCTTTCCGACCCTCTTGCCCTTCAATCCCAGTTCGTCGATGAGTTGTCCGGCCCCGATACTATCGGGATTCTTGAAGATGCAACCCGCACTGGCAGCCACCGGCTGGGTGCTGCGGCGGTGATTCCTCGATTCTGACATCTTCCCGCGGATCTCCTCCATCCCAGCCGGGGTGCCGCGAAAGACCACCTGTAAAGCATAGTTGCGGTGAAGTTCCGGAACATTGCGGTAGAAGACCTCGATCTCAGCACGCGAACGGATCCGGATCTCGCCGTCCTCGTCGAGGAACGTCACGCTCACCACCTGGTCAAAGATCTCCCATCCCATTGCCCCGGCATTCATACGCAGACCTCCACCCACATTGCCGGGAATGCCTTCCATCCAGGCAAAACCACCCAGCCCCGCAGCCTCTGCCACACTGGCCACCTTCTTGAGACGCGCTCCCGCCCCGGCGGTAAGCAGTTCAGCCTCCACCGTGACTTCGCCAAATTCGCCCTTGGCCGGATGAATAACGGCCCCGCGAATGCCCCCGTCACGGACCAGCAGGTTTGAACCCCGTCCCACCACGCGCACCGGGACACCCCGTTCCTTGAAAAAAGCGACTGTCCGCCCGAAAGCCTGGAAAGTCCGTGGCTCCACCCAGAACTGAGCTGGCCCTCCTACCAGCATGGTGGTGTGCCGCCGCATCGCCTCGTAGAGTCGGGCCTCCATCTCTTCCTCACCGAACTCGCTCCGTAAGGCCTCCAACAGGACCAGATCATCAGCAATCTTCCTTCCCGCTTCATGCACATTGCCTGCCCCCAGGGTGATGAGGAGATCTCCCGGTTGCAGCAAATTACCGACCACATGATGAGCAGTCGCGAGGTCCTGGTGGTATACACACCTGGTGTCCCCATGGCGCTCCACCGCCTCCACGATCGTCTTGCCACTCACTCCTTCAATGGGGGCCTCGCTGGCCGGATAGACGTCCGTTACAAAAACGATATCCGCCTCCTGGAGCACCACTCCAAACTCCTCAGCCAGGCGCTGCGTCCGGGAATACCGGTGCGGTTGAAAGAGCACGACAATACGCTCCGGCTTCAGTGAACGCGCCGTCTGCAGGGTCGCTTCGATCTCGGTCGGATGATGTCCGTAGTCGTCGATGATGTGAAAGCGCGAGGAGAGGTAGACAGACTCAAAGCGGCGCTTTGCTCCGGCAAAGGAAGCCAGGGAGCGCGCCACCAGGCTGAAGTCCACCCCCAGATCGTCCGCCAGTGCAATGGCCGCCAGCGCATTGAGCACGTTGTGCCGACCCGGAATGCCGAGTTCCACCCGCCCCAGTTTCTCGCTCCGCCGCCACACCGTGAAGGAGATCACCCCACGTCCCTCGGTCACATCCGAGGCCGTAAAATCAGCATCATCCCATCCATACGAAAGAGCCCCCTCTCTCCCGCTGCAGAGTTCTCGTGCCGTAACGTCCTCCGCACAGTAGATGATCTTCTCCGAGGTCTGCTCCAGCAGAGTCCGGAAGACTTCTACAATCTCCTCAAGGCTGTTGTAGAAGTCCAGATGCTCCGCCTCGATGTTGAGCACGATGGCATGCGATGGTCGGTAAAGAGCCAGAGTGCCGTCGCTCTCGTCTCCTTCCGCCACGAGGTAATTGCTCTCTTCGTTCCAGTGGGCATTTGCCCCCAGAACGGGAATTTCCGCTCCCACGTAGTAAGAGATGGCCCTTCCGCTCTTCTTCAGCACGTGCGCGCACATGGCCGAATTGGTAGTCTTGCCGTGCGTGCCGGAAACTACCACGCCCTTCCGGGTGTGCAGGATGGCCGCCAGGCACTCGGCCCGGCGGACAGACGGGATCCCCGCCCGGTCCGCGGCCACCAAGGCCACGTTATCAGGCTTGATCGCCGAGGAATAAACAACCACCTCCACATCGGAAATCGCCTCTGCAGAGTGCGGAGAGGAAAACACCAGGCCCAGCAACTGCAGGCGTTCGGTCTCGCAACTGGTCACCCGGTCCGACCCGCTCACCCTGTGTCCCATTTCAAGGAGGAGGGCCGCCAGACCACTCATTCCCGATCCCGCCACCCCCAGCAGATGAATCCGCATCGGACGGGTTCGATCGAGAAGACGCTGACTGATCTCATCAATCATGGTGTGTAACTGGGATGGTGAGCGGGAATTGGTTGGGCGAAAAGCCCCAATAGATCTGATCGCTTTCGGCTACTACCCGGGCAGCAGGATATCACAGATCCGTCCTGCTGCGTCATCAACGGACAGTTCCCGCGCAGCCAGCTTCATCACATCCAGCTTTTTCGGAGATTCCAGCAATTCTCCGATCAACTTCGCCAGTTTCGCTCCCCCCAATTCGCACTCCGGCGCCATGAGAGCCGCCCCCGCCTGCTCGAAACACCGGGCATTGTGGGTCTGATGATCGTCAGCGGCGTGGGGATAGGGCACCAGAATCGAAGGCAGTCCGAGGAACGCCAGCTCCGTGAGGCTGGCCCCTCCGGCCCGGCTGATCACAAGGTCACTGGCGGCGTAGGCCGCTGGCATGTCATCGCAGAAACCATGAACCACATGACCGTTTCTCCCCGCTGCCAACTCCTTCACCCGCTGCTCGTCGTCCCGGCCCGCCACCTGCAACCACTGCACCCCCTCTCCAAGGATTCCCGCCGCCTCGGCCACCAGGGTGTTCAGTCCTCGCGCACCCTGACTGCCCCCGAAGGAGAACACCACCGGTTGATCAACGGACAGGCCAAGGGCTGTCCGCGCCTCGGCTCTGGATGGCAGGGATCCAAACTCGCGCCGCACCGGGGTTCCGGTGACCTCCACCTCGCCTCCCGGGAAGTAGCCCCGTGCGGCCTCAAGTCCCACCAGGATCTTACTACACCACCTCGCGCCCATCCGGTTCGATTTCCCGGGGAGGGCATTGGAGTCGTGCAGGGCGGTGACCAAGCCCATCTTTTTCCCGGCATACACGGGGGGAAGTGATGTGAATCCGCCCATCCCGAGGACCACCTCCGCACGGTGTTCCCTGAGGAGCCTCTTGGACTGGCGAATCGTCCTCCAGAGCTGCCAGAGAAAGGGCAGCATCTTCGGAGAAAGAGTGGGCGGTTTCGCGATGGCCGCAACGGTTCTGAAGTCCAGAGTGCCATACTTGGCAGAGGCATCGGCATCCACCTTCTTTCGTGAGATGAGGAGGAGCGGAAGGTGCCCGCGGCGCTTCAATTCCTCCGCCACCGCAATGCCGGGAAAGAGATGTCCGCCGGTCCCTCCACAGGCAATGACGACGGAAAGTTTCTGAGGCACGGGAATTGAAACTTTAGACCTTGGACTTGACTGGGAAGCCGGCATCCGGGGCTTTACCTCGCTAGATCTTCAGCGCGAGCTGCTTCTCCTTGATGATGGGCATCTCGGCACATTCGGCGTAATAGGCACGTCGGTGCAGACTGACAAGCAGACCCATCGCCGCAAGTGTAAAGACCAGATTGGTGCCCCCGTAGCTCACAAAAGGCAGTGGCAACCCGGTGTTGGGCAGGACACTGGTGACAACCCCGATGTTCATCAGAGCCGGCAGGGCGATCACCGCCGTAAGTCCGAGCCCCAGCAGCTTGCCGAACCGGTCGGATGCATGCAGCGCAATCGAGATTCCTGATGTGCTGATCAGAACAAAGCAGAAAACGATTCCCAGGGTGCAGAGGAGGCCCAGTTCCTCGCCCGCCACCGGGAAGATGAAGTCGGTATGAGCCTCCGGCAGGTAGCCGTGCTTCTCGGCGCCGTTACCCAGTCCCGCCCCCATGAGTCCCCCCGATGCCAGAGCGAGCTTGGCCCGGTACTGCTGGTAGCCCGCCTTGCGCTGAACCTCCGGATCATCAAGATTCAGCAGCGCCTCAAACTTCATGCGGCGATAGGGATCACTCTCCACCGCCTTGTAGAGTCCCAGAATCCCAACCACCGCGACCAGACTCAGCAGTGACACCCGGGTCCCGGCCGTAAACATCAAGAGGAAACCTGCTCCACCCAGCGCCACCGCGGTCCCCATGTCTTTCTCGAAGAAGATGAGCGCCACCGGGATTCCCAGCAATAGACCGGGTAGCACAAAACCCCGCAGGAACGACCTGGCTTCCGCCTGGTGCTGCGCAAACCACGCTGCCAGTGCGATAATCACTACCAGCTTGGCCACCTCGGATGGTTGGAAGCGTCCGATCACGGGGGCCCAGATCCAGCGTGCTTCACCCTTCACCTCCACCTGCACCCCAGGCACATAACAGAGCGTCAGGAGCACGCATCCTGCGATGAGGAGCGGCATCCATATCCTGCGCAGGATCCGGTAATCAATACATCCAGCCACCAGAGCCGCAAGAAGCCCTACCCCGGTAAAGATTCCCTGCCGCTTGACGAGCAGATAGGGATCATCATCCACCCCGTAGACCCAGGCACTGGTGCTCGCGAGCATGATGAGCCCCAGCGCCACCAGAATGGCAACGGAGATGCAGAGGATGATGGCAGCGCGGCGACCCATGGTGGCAGATTGGCGTCATTCCTTCCCTCAGCGGGTCGGAATGCGGAGTTTCATGTTCACCTGCAACCTGCGCGCATCCTTGATTTCATTGGCTTCCAGAAGCTCCTGGACCGAGACATCATGCTGCTGCGCAATTCCCCAGGCAGTGTCGCCACTCTTTACGGCATAGATCCTGCCCTGCTCAGGGGCTGGGACCTGTCTGGAAGACGCCGGAGTCGGGTCTCCACCCTGCAGGCGGGAGGGCGGCGCGGCTTGTTCCCGACCTCCCCTGACGGTGGAGGAGGTCGCCCCTTTCTCCCCGGACCGGGGCACCCTCGGCTCCACCACCGCGGACACCTGGTTGACGGGCGTAATTGGTGGTTCCGGGGCATCGGAAACGGGAACCGGATTACCGGATGCAGTCTCCGCCGTAGATGCAATCCTGTTGGTGGGAATGCGCAGGATGGCGCCAGGATCCAGACCCTTGCCATTGTTGAGATCCCGCAGTTCCTGCGCATCAACACTCTTCAACCGGGCAATGCGCTCATAGGTATCGCCCGTCGAGACAAAGTAGAAGGTCTCGCCGCCCTTGGCAGCAGTCGCCGACTCCCTGTCCTGCCTGCCGAAAGCCGAGGTCGCATTTTTCGACTCACTGCCTGTGGTCACAACGTCGTCGTCCGTCACCCGGTTATGAATGAAGATGGCGGCAATGGCCGCCACATGAAGGACGAGGATCACCAGGAGGGCTCTTGCCACACCGAGGTTGGGAACTTCGGAAGCCAGGTCGACGCTGGCGGCCACCCGCTGCTTCTTCCGACGGGGAGTCCTGGAATGGAACACAAACAGGCTCCCTCCGCCTGTCGGAAGTCTCTTTTTCTGGAACGATTGTCTTTTCATCTGGGGTGTTTGTTATCGGTTGAAATTAGGGCCCTCACCTGAGGGCCTGCACAGTGGCCCGGAACGTGTCACCGCGTTCCTCATAGCCGGAAAACATGTCAAAGGAGGAAGTGCCGGGAGAAAAGAGGATCGTGCTCCCGTGGGGGGCCGCATTCCGCGCGATGCCTACCGCTTCCTCCAGGCTCTCCGCAACCCGGGTGGTCACAGCCTGCGAAAAGATGGCAGCCAATCGATCCCGGATCTCGCCAAACACCACGGCCGTCTCCACAGATTTCTCCAGGTGCGGCAGGAGCGGTTCGTAGTCCAGTCCCTTCTCTTTTCCGCCCGCAATAAGAATGGTGGGGCGATCCTGGGACAGGAGGGCGGCCTCCAGGGCATGCAGGTTCGTGGCTTTGGAGTCGTTGATGTATTCCACCCCATCGAGGGTTCGGATCAGTTCGCAACGGTGCAACGGGGGGGCATACCCGGCCAGCGCCTCCGACGCCGCTTCACGTGAGACTCCCAGGGCCTCCACAGCCGCCACTGCCGCCATCACATTCTCGGCATTGTGAACACCCCGCAGGCGGGTTGTGTAAAGATTCAGGACCATGCTTCCATCCGAAACAATGGAGCTTCCCTGCAACTCATAATCGCCGCCAGACTCAGTGCCGGAGAAACTGACGCGTCGTGCGGCAAGGTCACCCACTTCTTCCCCGAGACGCACCACCGCGGTGTCCCCGGGTTGCTGGTTCTCGAAGATGCGCCGCTTGGCTGCATGATACTCTTCCACACTCCGGTAGCGATCCATGTGATCGGAAGAAAAATTGAGCCAGACCGCCACATCGGGACGAAAGGTCTCAATGGACTCGAGTTGGAAGGAGGACAATTCCAGGGAAACTGCCTCCGGGTGATCGTTTCCCAGAACAACATCGGCAAACGGGCGGCCGTAATTACCACATGCTTCACAGCTCATCCCTTCGGCCCTTACCATGCGCTGCACCAACTCGGTGGTGGTGGTCTTTCCGTTGGTGCCCGTGATACCCACCACGCGCCCTTGATAGAATCGCGCGGCAAACTCGGTCTCCCCTATGAATTCCCCGGCCCCCTGGGCAAAGGATTGCGCGAATTCACCTCCCGTCTCGATACCCGGACTGATCACCACCAGATCAGCCTCGCAGCCCCGACCCGTCTCCGTGGTCGCTCCGGGCTGACGGGCAATCTCCGCCGCCACGCCCGCGAAGGTCCCGGAAGAGGCCGAATCGTAGAGGGTGACCGACCCACCCTGGCGCAACGCCAGCTGCGCGGCAGCCCGACCACTCCGTCCGGCTCCCAGGATCGCAACTTTCTGACCAGCGAGATTCATTTCGTTAAATTATCTTGAGAAGCCCCAGACCCGCCATGGCGAGCACAATTGAAATAATCCAGAAGCGGGTGATGACCTGACTTTCATGCCAGCCCCGCAATTCAAAATGATGGTGGACGGGAGCCATCGCGAAGATGCGTTTTCCACGCAACTTGAAGCTGCCTACCTGAAGGATGACGGAGAGAGCTTCTGCCACGAATACTCCGCCGATGATGACAAGGAGAAGTTCCTGCTTGATGCAGATCGCGGCGGTGGCCAGCGCACCGCCGATGGCAAGCGAACCCGTATCCCCCATGAAGACCTTGGCGGGGTGGCAATTCCACCAGAGGAATCCCATCCCGGCCCCCACCAGCGCCATAAGAACCACCGTGAGCTCTCCCAGCAACGGATGGAACGGGATGTGCAGATACTCCAAGCCGATCAGGCGGCCCGCCAGATAGGCTATTACGGCGTAAGCCAGGGAAACCGTGATGGTGCAACCAGTAGCCAGTCCGTCGAGCCCATCGGTAAGATTCACCGCATTGGAACAACCCGTGATGATGATCATGAAGAAAGGAATGGCCAGCCAGGAGAGGCTGAGAAAAGGCTTTCGCATCAGCGGAAAACTGATCTCGCTGACCTTAAAGTGCTGCACCACCGGTTCGGAGACTCCGCCCCCTGCATCCGTGCCCACCCCATCCGAAACTTCAAGAAAGTAACCCTGCCTCTCCTCCATCACCTTGCTGTCACTGAGTCCGAAGCCGGAAACCTCGGGCTTGAAGAAGAGAAAGCAGGCCGCCAGGCCACCGATCACAAACTGCCAGAAAAGTTTCTGCCGCGCACTGATGCCTTCTGAGTTCTTACGAACCACCTTGTTGTAGTCGTCCATGAACCCCAGCAATCCGAGAGCAAGCATCACGCAGCAGGTGACTGCAACGAAGGGATTGAGCGCCCGACCGCACAGAAGCACTGCCAAGAGAACTGCTCCTAGGATGAGCACTCCTCCCATGGTAGGAGTGCCCGCCTTGTCGCCATGCAATTCTGCCAACTTGTGCACTTCCTCCGCACTACGGATGGGTTGACCCACCTTGAGCGAAATGAGCTTGCGGATGACCCTCGGCCCAGAGATGAGAATGAAAAGGAAGGACAGGATGGTAGCGAGTCCCGCCCGGACCGTGATATACTGGAGGATATTGAGAAAACTGAACGGATCAGCCCAACCCGCACCGGAGGCCCGGGCTTGTTCCCATTGTTCGTATAGCCAGTAAAACATCAGTTTTCGTTTTCGGGAAAGACCTGGTTCATAACCTGCTCCACGGCCGCCGTCCGACTGCCTTTGAAGAGGACCACGTCACCCGCCCGCAGCGTCTCTCGTAGCCACCTGGCAGCGTCCTCATACTGATCAAAATGCTCCACCGCAGGCGCTCCTCCCTCCCGGGCCCCCTCCGCTATTCCTGCCGCCTCGGCTCCCACGCTAACCACCCGCAGGTTCTGTTGGGCCGCATGCGCGCCCACCTGCTGGTGCATCTCTTCAGAGACGCAGCCCAGTTCCCCCATCATTCCCAATACAACTGTCCGGGTGCTGCCATTACCGGTGGCCAGCTCGGCCACCACGCTAATAGCGGCCCGCATCGAGTCCGGGTTGGCATTGTAGGTGTCGTCATACACGGTGATCCCGTCATGATCGAAACGCCGCAGGCGACCGCCGGTCAACTGGACGGCCTCCATGCCAGAGGCCAGTTCATCCGGTGTCAATCCGAGCACCCAGCCCGCTCCCGCCGCCAGGAGAGCATTGTTCACCATGTGCTTACCGGCTACCGCAAGTTGCACGTGGGAACTCTCCTCTCCGTCGATGACGAGCTCGAATTCGGAACCCGCCTCCGTAAGTTGTAGTCCTTCGGCTCGAATCACCCCGCGCCCGTTACCCACCGATACCGAACGCGCATGGCTACGGGCCCCGAAGTAGTTCGCAAACTCGCATCCGGCAGTCACCAGAAGTGTTCCCACCTCCGGAAGTGAACGTGCGAGGGCTCCCTTCTCCTCCGCGATGGCCTCCCGGCTCCCCATGAACTCGATGTGCGCATGCCCGATGTTGGTAATGATCCCGATGTGCGGCTGCGCGATCTCACACAGCGGTGCAATTTCGCCGGAATGGTTCATTCCCATCTCCACGACGAGCACGTCATCGTCGTCGTCTGTCTCCAATACCGTCAGGGGCAACCCGATGTGATTGTTGAGATTCCCCTTCGTGGCATGAACCTGGTAGCGCTGCCCGATCACGGATGATGCAAAATCCTTCGTAGTGGTCTTGCCATTCGATCCGGTGATCCCGATCACCACCACATCGAGTTTTTCCCGGTACCAATGGGCCAGCTTCTGCAGCGCGAGGAGGGTGTCGTTCACCTGGATCACCGCACTCCTCCCGGGATCCAGACCAGCGGGGAGGTTCCGGACCACCAGTCCGGCGGCCCCGGCGGCCACGGCCTGGTCCAGGAAATCGTGGGCATCGAAGTTCTCGCCGGACAGGGCAATAAAGAGGGCGCCCGGCGCCACACTGCGCGTGTCGGTGGACACCCCGGATTCGACCAGGGCGTCTCCTTCTCCCGAGATGAGTTTTCCGCCCATCGCATCGCTCAGCTTCTGGATCGGGTAAGTGTTCATGAGCGTTCCTCTCCCCGGGCCTTGCGGCGCGCATCCATGGCCACACGTGTCTGCTTGCGATCATCGAACGGAATCCGCCCGTCCGCGAATTCCTGGTAATCCTCGTGCCCTTTGCCCGCAATAAGCACCACATCCCCACCCCGGGCCTCCTGCACCGCCGTCTGAATAGCCTCTTCCCGGTTCACCACCCGCTCATAAATTGATCCCGACATGCCGCGCTCAATATCTGCGATGATGCTCTCCGGATCCTCCGAGCGAGGGTTGTCGGAGGTCACCACGCAATAGTCACTGTGCAGCGAGGCGGCCTTGCCCATGAGTGGACGCTTGTCGCGATCGCGATCACCTCCGCAACCAAAGACGGTAATAAGACGGCGTGGATCGAGTTCACGCAAGGTACGGCATACATTGTCGAGAGCGTCAGGCGTGTGCGCGTAATCCACGAAGACTGTAGCTCCATCCACTGATCCAACACACTCCATGCGTCCCGGCACCTGAGGCACACCGGCGAGGGCCGCCACCGCCTCACGCATGGACACCCGCAGGGCCGAAGTGGCTCCGAGTGCGGCCAGCGCGTTGCAGACATTGAACCGGCCGATGAGTGGGAGGCGGACCAGATAGGACTTGCCCTTGGCAAAGAGCTGGAACTGAGCACCCTGGGAAGTCTGTTTCACGTTGCCAGCCCTGAAGTCGCAATCCACTCCGAATCCGTAGGTGATCAAATTGACCCGATCGGCATACTCGCGGACCAGAATTTCCCCGTGGAAGTCGTCGCGATTGACCACGGCCGTGGGTCTTTTCCCGGCCACGTCGTCTGCTACGCTGTCAAAGAGGCGGCGCTTGGAGGCGAAATACCTCTCCATCGTACCGTGATAGTCGAGGTGATCCTGGCTCAGATTGGTGAAGACCGCCACGTCGAAGGCAATGGCATCCGCCCGTCCCTGCTCCAACCCCTGCGACGACACCTCCAGGACCACTCCCGGGCACCTGTTGTCCCGCATGCGCCCCAGAAGCTCCTGCAGCTTGATCGTGCCGGGCGTGGTAAAATTGGCCATCTCCTGTTTCGAACCATCATCAAAGATCACCGTTCCGATCAGGCCGGCTCGCTGCATCGTCTGCTTCAGAATTCGGTGAATGAGAAAAGCCGTAGTGGTCTTCCCGTTCGTCCCGGTCACTCCCGCCACCCGCAGATCGGAGGACGGGTTCCCGCACCACACGCTGGACAGGATACCCAGAGCCTGGCGCGAATCGGGCACCAGCACCCAGCTCACACCTTCGGGAAGATCTGAACAGGCCGACGTTTCCGCCACAATGGCGCAGGCTCCCGCTTTCAGGGCCACCTCGATAAAATCATGTCCATCGACGGTATCGCCTTTCACTGCCACAAAGAGATCACCGGGCTCCACCTTCCGGCTGTCGTCCCGCAGTCCGGACACCTCGCAATCCGCAGACCCGGCCAAAGCCGCCCGGGGCAGAGGATCAATCAGTTCGTGCAGGATCATGGTAAAACTAACTGCCGTTGGAGGCGATGGCCTCCTCCACTGGCTCGGTTGGAGTAAGATTCAGGCAAGCCGCGGTGCGGGCCGCAATACGCTGGAACACCGGGGCCGCCACCGAGCCTCCCCCTATCTTGATCTCTTTCGTAAGGGGATCGCGGATCACCACCACACAGACAAAGGCGGGATCGTCGCGGGGCATGAATCCGGCAAAGGAGACCGCGTAACGATCCGAAAGGTATGCTCCGTCCTGGTAGAGACGTGCGGTCCCCGTCTTTCCGCACACAAGATAGCCGGGCACCGCCGCGAATTTGCCGGTGTTGCCCTTGCCGCGCGGATTCACCACCGTCTCAAGGGCCACGCACATCTTGCGCGCGGTTTTTTCGGACACCACGCGTTCCACTTTCTCGGGAGGAAATTCCTGCACCACCGTGCCATCGTTTGCGAGAAGAGCCTGTACCAGGCGCGGCTTCATGCGCACTCCGCCGTTCGCAATAGTCGCGTAAGCACAGGCAATCTGGAGAGGTGTCACCACCACTCCATAGCCATAGGTAATCCGCGAGAAGTTAATCCCGTTGCCGGGATCGGCCGTCCAGCCTCCCTCTTCCCCGGACAGGGTAATTCCTGTCTTCCGAGTAAAACCGAACCGGCGCAGATAATCCATGTAGCGTTTCGTTCCAACCCGCATCCCAATCTTGTAGGCTCCAATGTTACTCGACTTGGCGAGAACCTCCTCGAGGGTAATATTCTTGAAGCCCTTGTAGTCTCTCACGTAGCCCCCCGGAATTCTCATGTATCCGTTGTGGCAATACGTCTGCGTCTTTGGACTCATTATGCCCAGATCGAGCGCCGCCGCGGTGGAGATCAACTTCAAGGTCGAACCTGGTTCGTAGACTCCCTGCACCGCATAGTGCATGGCCGACTTGTCCATGTTCTGCCGCAGGTTCAAATCGAAATGCGGTCGACTGGCAATTGCCAGGACATCACCGCTCTTGGGTTCAAGCACGATAACCGCTCCACAGCTGGATTCAAATTTCTGGAGCCCCCAGTCCAGCTCCTCTTCCACGATGGTCTGAATGTTCAGATCGAGAGAGAGCCTGGCATCGAAACCCGACCGGGGCGGCTTGAGCACCCCCCCACCGGTGAGCAGAACCAGTCCTGACTGATCCTTTCTCGTAATCTGGTAACCATCGCGGCCCCGCAGATGGGAGCCTAGTTCACGCTCCAACCCGCACTGCCCCACCCCCTCGTGATTCACGTAGCCAGTGGTGTGGGTGGCCATGTTCGAGGCGCTGTACCACCGCTTTACTCTCTTCTCGAAGCGGAACCCGTAGATGAAGTTGTCCTCCAGCGTTTCCTGAATCTCGTCTGCCTCGTCCTCCCGCAGATCCTTCGCGATGGTGACATACTCCAGTTTTACGCTGAGTTTCTCCTCCAGTTCCTGTGAGTTGATGCCGATGGCGCGCGCGGCGATCGGTATCATGTGCTCGACATAGCGATCGAGAAGCTCCCCCAAAGGCAACTCCTCGCGTATTCGACGGGTGCGGCGCTTCAGAAATCGGCGGCGCTCCTGCTTCGTTCCCTCGATCCATTCTCTGCTGTCCACGAGTTCGGCGAAGGCCACACCCCTCGCCGCCACCTCCGGATCACGCAAATGAATCTTATCCGCAATCACGGTGGTGACCGGCAGATTTCGCGCCATGATGCGGTCGTTTCGATCCACGATATACCCGAACTTGCCCGGAATGATTTCCTTGTCTGTTCGATTACGGGCCGCCTTGGGCGCCGACGTATCGCGATCGATCCATTGAAGGTAGATGAGCCGGGCCGAAAGACCACTGAACCCGGTCACAAGAACCAGGCAAACTAGCAGGGCGCGGGAATGAACAGCAGATTTCACAGGGATCAGGGCCCACCAGTCGCAGTGGAGACAGTGGAGGGAATTACTGAGATCGAACGTGGATCTTTACCGGGAACAGTTGCCGTGACCTTGCCACTCCGACTCCGCAATAACGGGATTGCCTTTACAACTCCTACCGGGATCCGACGCAGGTCAGAAGACATCTCACTGAGTCGGTCATTAATCAGAATCGGATTGAGTTGATCGTCCAGTCGCACTTCAAGCGTCGTGATATCCAGCTTGTGCTGGGAGATTCGTTCCTCCATTCCCTGGATTTCCCGTGCGACGTTGATCTGGCGATTCTTGACGTAGACGTGGAAAACGCCCGCTGCCGCCATCATCACCGCGGCCACCATCAGAAACACGACCGTCCCGAATCCCAGATGTGGTTTTCCTTTGCGCCTGCGGTTCACGGCTCATCTACCTTCCTTTTTTCCGCCACCCGTAACTTGGCGCTGCGCGCCCTGGAATTCCCTGCAACCTCGGGAGCGGCAGGCGTCACCGGTCTGCGGGTAATCACCCGCAGACAGCAGTCCGGATTCGGACGCGGTGCGGGCCACTCGGGCCGGTCAAGTTCGCGCACGCTGCGGGACTTGAAAAATCGTTTGACCAAGCGGTCTTCCAGACTGTGGAAGGTGATCACCGCCATGCGCCCTCCGGGCTTCAGCAACGCCGGGGCCGATTCCAAGGCAGCTTCCAGAGCCTCCATTTCGCAATTCACCGTCATCCTCAGGGCTTGAAAAACCCGCGTCGCCGGGTGGATGCGCCCCTTGCGACCCACAACTCTCGCGACGCAGTCAGCAAGGTCCAGGGTGTCATTGAACGGCCTGGTGACACGGCGACGCACGATTGCTCTGGCTACTGCCCTGGACTTCCGCTCCTCACCCAGATCGTGGAAGATCCGGGCCAGGTCCGCTTCATCCCATTCATTCACCAATTCCGCTGCGGTGAGCTTTTCTCCAGGATCCATCCGCATATCGAGGCTCCCCCCGGATCGCAGCGAAAATCCCCGATCGGCAGAATCAAGCTGGTGGGACGACACCCCCAGATCGAGCAGAATTCCGTCCACTCCCTCCGGGGCGATTTCCCTTCCAGCGGCGAGAAGGTTCGAGAAATTCTGCTGCTGCAACATGGCTGCCTCACCATATTGGCTCAAGCGGGCCCGGGCGTGGGCGAGGGCCTCCGGGTCACGGTCAAAGCCTATCAACCGTGCATCCCTCTCCAGGATCGCAGCAGCATGACCGGCGCCACCCAGGGTCGCATCAACAATCGTCATCCCTGCCTTCGGAGCAAGGTAATGAATCACCTCTTCCAGCAGGACTGGAACATGATGGAAGGCACGCGAACCTTCACCACTCTCCGTCTTACCTTCTCCCCGCGTCGCATGGAAAGGGATCTCCAACCCCGGCACCGTCAACAGAGTTGTTGAACAGTCCGCTAGGCACCACGCCATCGACGGAACCGGGGTTGGAGAAGGCAGGAACATCAGCAGTTTGTCAGTCTAGTTCGAGGTAAAGGGTCAGGAGAAGTCCACCGATTCGTAGAGATCACCAAGCAGGGACTCCTCGGCCGCCTGCATTGCGTCGTGATCACGCGGACTCACAATGTCGAAATTCGTGCCGCGACCGGAGAGGTGCACAGCCCCACCGGCCTCCAATCCATGTTCTTCCGCCAGTTTCTTCGGGATGAGCACCTTGCCCTGGTCGTTGATGGCCACCTGGGTGTTGCGGGAATAAAGCAATCCCTTGCGCTGACTCTTGACTCCGGCCGGAAGATCCGACCCGTCGATCGAGTCAATCATGGCCTCAAAGGCCTGATCAGTCAGCGCCTTGAGCACGGGGATCTTGTAGGTCTGCCACTTCAAGAGTCGCAGGGGCAGAGCCTCCCCTCTCCCCGGACGCCACTCCGACGGTACCGAAACGCGAAATTTAGCGTCCAGTTTGAAGTTATATACTCCCTCGAAACTATTGGTTGGGACTCCCACCGTGATTATGCAGTAAATTAGTGCACTTTAGTACACTTTAGAGCACCGCTTGGTCAATATAAAATCTTTCCATAAAAATCGCAAAACCTGACTTGCTCACTGATATGTTTTAAAAACTATTCCAGAATGAGGCTTCTTTATTGGGGTTTTTGTTATTTTTACTGCTTCAGCCTATTTACTGCTCTTGAAGAACTCCAAAATCGTTGATTTTGAAAGGATTCAAGCGATTGGTGTACCAAAGTGCGCTCTGCTTTTCCCCTCCTCTGGGATCAACCTGGTAAAATCTCTCCCCTCCCGGGTTCGCTACCGGGAAACCCGCCGCCCTGAACCCGTGAATCCCAATGCTCTCCCAATCCGGTGGACCACAGGGCCTACTTCACCTTGATCACGAGTCGCGCGTCCTTTTCATCGACCTTTGTCGGCTCCGGGAACCAGTTCACGAAAAACCCGTGAATGAGGCGCTTCTGCTGAACGAACTCAAGAAGGCCGAAGTCCGGATTGGCGGTCGTGAGTTGAAACTCGTGATCACCGTAGCGGTCGGATTCCAGCTCAAAGGCCCGGGCACCCTTGGGACACTCTTCAGTGAGAACAGTGTCGTAGTCTTCAAACTTGATACGACTTGCCCTTCGTGCTCCCGCCGCAAAAACGGAAATCTTGGTATCTTCCAGCTTGGATTCAGTTTCCTTCTCCTCCAGGTCCTCATCCTCGATGTGCCTGAAAAGATCGCCTACGAGGATCTTTACTCCCGCCCGCAAGGCACCCTTGCTTTCTCCCTTCTCTAGAATCTTCGTGGAAATTTCCACTCCGCTCTTGTTAAAAACGTGGGTGATCCTGACCTTGATTCCCCCTGTAAAGGTGGCGGTAAAACTGACCGGCTTCCCCATCGGTGGCTCCCCGGTCTCCTTCTCGAAGTCTTCGAACCCATCCTCCACAATCCTGCGATAGGACCAACGGGGCTTTCCCCCCTTGCCTTTGACCTGCTCCCCCACCGTATAGTAGATCTTCAAACTGCAACCACCGACCGTCAGTCGTTCCCGGTTCTTCTCGAAGAACAACTCCGCGTCCCCGTCGCCACCGATAAGATACTCGAAGTCCCTTGAATCCGAAAAGGCCAGCCAGCACCCCAGGAAAGGTTTGTCCAGTCCGGCAGGAAGCTCCTCGGCCCCCGTCCAGGAGAATATGCCGAGGACGGCGCCAACGGCAGAGAGAACCCGTTTCACGGTGAAGCGGTAACAACAGCCCGGGCTTTTCACCAGCACAATTCTGGGCTTTGCTTGAGCCCCGATGACCACCGAGGAACTCGATCAATCCGCTCAAGACGACAATGTCCCTCCCGAGGGACTCTCCGACGAATTACACTCGCTCTGGTTGGCCCGGGCCGGACGTTGGGAAGACGCCCACGACCTTTGCTCCGGTATTCCCGATCCCGATGGAGCCTTGATCCATGCTCACCTTCACCGTGAGGAAGGCGACCTTTCCAATGCCCGCTATTGGTACAACCGTGCACGGCACACCGAACCTGCTCCTTCGGTCACCCTCGATCAGGAATGGCGGGAACTGGTCACGCACTTTCTTCCGGGGATAACACCTTCCTGATTTAGCAATGCCCGATAAGAACGTCCGCCGTGCTGCCGTTTCGGCCCTGCGAGCATGGTCCAAGGGTCATGTCTATGCCAATTCCCTGGTCGACCGACACGCACGACGCAACCACCTCTCACCCTCCGACCGGGCGCTCCTCAACAGCATCCTGCTCGGCGTGCTGCGCAACCGGAGCCTCCTCGATCACTGGATCGGCACGCTGCGCAAGGGAAAACTGGATCACGAGACGCGTGACATCCTGCGGGTCGGAGTATGTCAGCTCCTGCTTCTGGGCATTCCGGATCACGCCGCAGTGAACGAAACGGTGTCCTGCGCCCGCAAACCCGTGCGCGGACTGATAAATGCAGTTCTTCGCCGCGCCGTGGCGGCGCGAAAGACGCTTTTCTCCGAACGCGAGGAGCTCCCCCCCGCCACCAGGTTCTCCCATCCCGGGTGGCTCTGCAAACGCTGGACAAAACAGTTCGGCAAGAACGCCACCGAGATCCTCCTGACCTGGAACAACCAGCCGGCTCCCGTCATTGTCAGGCTCAATCCCCTGGCTCCGTCCTCCCTCGACCCCGAACAGGAAGAAGCTCTCACTCCTGTCGGGGTCGATGGATACTACGAACTGGAGGGCCTGCTCCCTTCATCATGGACAGAAGAAGGCCTGATCTACGTGCAGGATCCCTCTACCAGGATGGCGGTAGAACTTCTCGCCCCGCAACCAGGCGAGATCATTCTCGACGCCTGCGCCGCCCCCGGGGGGAAATCCTCCCTCATCGCAGCCGCCATGAAAAACAACGGTGTATTACTCTGCACCGACGTGAACGAAAAACGTCTTCCCCGGCTCATCGAAAACCTGAAACAACAACACCTCACCATTGCAGAAACGGAAGCCTTCGACTGGACCAGAGAGGCCCCGATCGACTGGCACGGCCGCTTCGACCGCATTCTTCTCGATGTCCCCTGCTCCAATACCGGCGTATTACGCCGTCGCGTTGACGCCCGTTGGCGGCTCAGGTCCGAACAGATCGCCGACCTTGGGGACGTGCAGCGACGCATTCTCAACAACGCCCTGCCCTGTCTCAAACCGGAAGGCCGTTTGCTCTACTCCACCTGTTCCCTTGAGCCAGCAGAGAACGAAGAGCAGATTGAGGCATTCCAGTCCGCTCACCCGGGAATCGAATTACTCGATTCCCGGCAGTCCCTGCCATTCCGGGACGGATTCGATGGTTCCTACGCCGCTCTTCTCGCCTTGCGGAGCAGGTCGTGACCGGGTTCTGGTGCCGGAAAATCCTCGTGAATTTCATCTCCCTATTTTGCACTCCCCACCCTAGGGTTCGGACGTGCGCAATATTCTCAGCCTCCTTCTGGCCCTGATTATCCTGCTCTCAACTCTCCTCTTCGGATGTTTCTACGTCAACATCAGCAGGGAGGCGAAGTTCGAACGCACGGACAAGACAGAGGAGACCCCTGCCGAGGAGTAGGTGTGCATCCGATCGCTGCCTGCGCCGTTGGACGCTTTTAGAGTGTCGCATGAAAGCAGTTCCTCCTCACGAAAAACGCCCCGGAACGCGAATCCCGGGGCGCTTGCATGAGAGTCTGAAGAGCAGGTAATCAGTCGTCAGTCAGGGAAAAGGACTCCTCCTTTTCGGGCGGAGGCACATCGTCCTTGGGCTTGTCCCGATTCCGGTCACGCCCACCACGATCACCACCGCGATCCCGGTCACGTCCGTCACCACCTCGGCGTCCACCGCCACCGCCACCGCCACTACGGCGGCCGCGATCACCACCACGCTCGTCACTGTCGCCACTGTCGGGGCTCTCCCCCCGCGCTTCGCGTATTGCGGCGCGCATGCTCATCTTGACGCGGCCTTTTTCATCCACGCCGATGCACTTGGCAGTCACCACGTCCCCGGTCTTCACCACATCTTCCGTCTTCTCGACGCGACCTTCGGCCAACTCTGAAATGTGGACGAGACCATCCTTGCCCGGCAGCACCTCCATGAAGGCGCCGAAGGCCATGGTGTTGACGATCTTGCCGGTGTAGGTCGTTCCGACCTCCACCTCGGCGAACATGTCCTCGATCATCTTCTTGGCGCACTCCAGAGACTCCGCCTTGGCGGCGTAAATGTGCACCGTGCCATCGTCCTCGATATTAATCTCGGCACCAGATTCGGCCTGGATGCCCTTGATGTGCTTGCCACCGGGACCAATCAGTTCCCCGATGCGATCGGGATCAATCTTCACAGTCTCGATCCGCGGAGCATGCTCGCTGAGCTGGCCGACTTCGGAAATCGCTTCACTCATGGCTTCTTGCACCTTGGTGCGACCTTCCTTGGCCATATGCACCGCATTCTCGAAGATATCCATAGGAACTCCCCGCAACTTAAGATCGAGCTGGAAACCGGTGATTCCTTCACTGGTTCCACAGAGTTTCCAGTCCATGTCGCCGTAGAAATCTTCGCTGCCGATGATGTCCATGAGCAGCTTGTGATCCTTCAAATTGCCATCATCGTCGTAATCTGTGACGAGACCGACCGAGATTCCGCTTACGGGACGCTTCAGCGGCACACCGGCCTGCAGGAGCGACATCGTTCCAGAGCACACCGTGGCCATCGAGGACGAACCATTCGATTCGAGCACTTCGGATGTAACACGGATCGCGTAGGGGAACTCTTCCACGTCGGGAATGACCGCGGCAAGGGAGCGTTCGCAAAGAGCCCCGTGCCCGATCTCCCGGCGGTTCAAACCACCATAGCGACCCGACTCACCCACCGAGAACGGCGGGAAGGAGTAATGCAGAAGGAAGTGCTTGCTGTCATCGCCTCCGGCGTAGTTGTCAACGAACTGCTTCTCATCGGCAGGCGCCAGCGTGGTGGTGGCCAGAGCCTGAGTTTCGCCACGAGCGAAAAGGCCCGAGCCGTGCACCCGGGGGAGAAGCCCGGCTTCCGCCGTCAACGGGCGAAGATCACCCACTTGTCGGCCATCGGCCCGGAGTCCCTTCTCAAGGATACTGATACGGAACGCTTTCTTCTGAATATGCTCGAAGGCCTGCTCGATCGCAAAATCCGTGATTTCAGGGTCTGCTTCCTTGAGCGCTGCTTCCACTTCGTCGCGCAGAGCACCGACTGCCTTGGCACGCTCCACCTTGCTGGGCTTGTAGATGGCATCTTCGATACGATCCCCCGCCACGCGGTATCCGATCTCAAGATGCTCGTCCTTGGCCACTGTCACGGTGTAGTCACGCTTTTCCTTGCCGCACTGGGCCACCAGTTCCTCCTGGACTTCCACCAGCTTGGTAACGTGTCCCTGGGCGAATCGCAGGGCATCCACAAAGTCCGCTTCCGGGATCTCGTCAGCGGCGCCTTCGATCATGACCACGTCGGTCTTGTTCCCGACGTATACCAGATCAAGATCACTCTCAGCCCGCTGCTCGAATGTCGGGTTGACGACAAAATCGCCTTCCACCCGGCCAACGCGCACGGCTCCGATCGGCCCTGCAAAGGGAATATCTGAAATGGCAAGAGCGGCCGAGGCTCCATTCATGGCCGCGATGTCCGCGTCGTTCTCGCCATCCGCCGCGAAAAGAATCGCAATAATCTGCGTATCATAAAGATAGCCTTTCGGGAAAAGCGGGCGCAGGGGACGATCGGTCATCCGGCAGGTCAGGATCTCCTTCTCCGTGGGGCGACCTTCCCGCTTGAAATAGCCGCCGGGGAAAACGCCAGCCGCAGCTGCTCGCTCCTTGTACTCGACCGACATGGGAAACCAGGTCTGCCCTTCGCGAATCTTGGTTTGCGAAACTGCAGTCACCAGGACCACGGTATCGCCGCAGCGGACTGTAACCGCTCCGTCTGCTAGTTTTGCTAATTTGCCCGTCTCTATAACAATCGGGGTCTGACCGACATCGGCCGTAACTGTATGTGTACTCATCTTTCGTTTGCTGTATTACATCACGTTGTGTTCTCCCCATGGAGAGCGCAACTCTAGGTTATGAAGCTGGTCTTCCGTTCTGGAAACGATTCCAGGAGGACGGCCAGCGATGGTGTGAGAGACAACCAAAAGGCGAAAACGACCGACTGCGAGACAAGGCAGCCGGACGAGCTATCGACGCAATCCGAGTCCTGCAACGATCTTCTTGTAACGCTCCTCGTTATCCCTGCTCAGGAAGTCGAGGAGTTTCCGCCGACGTGCCACAAGGGTCAGTAGTCCGCGTCGCGAGGAGAAATCCTTACGATGAGTTCCAAGGTGTTCGGTGAGGTGCTTGATACGCTGGGTCAGCAGCGCCACCTGATAGTCCGCACTTCCCGTATCATTGTCGTGAAGGCGGTATTCAGTCGGATCAATTGTCGATTCACTCATTGCTTTCGCACGCTTCAGGCTAGTGGAAAACCGGCCTGCCCTTTCTGCGGGGGGCGGAAGAAGAACAGAATTTTCAGGGAATGCAATACTTATACACAGGATTTCAGGCACAATTCGTGCTCTTTGATCCCCAAATGGCGCCATCCCGGGGGCAAGGCCCTTCCCCTGGAGCAGTTACCTGCCTCCGCTCAGCAGGGCGTAATGGAAACCTTCAAACCCTGACCAGTTCCCTGGGCGGATGCGAGGTGATGAATGCCACCGTTTCTTCCTCGCTCTCGGTAAGACAGAGATAGTCCTCATAACCCTTGCCCTCCGCCTGACGACTCAGACAGTCGTAGATAAGTGTATTCTCCCCATAGTGCTCCCTGCCGAGAAACACCATTGGACTGACGACACCATAGGTCTCGTAGTGATTCTGGGTCGCATCCTGGAAAACTTCCTGAGTGGTTCCCGCACTACCCGGCGCGAACATGATCCCGTGCAGGGCGATCGCAAGCAGGCCATCCTCCCGCAGACTGTTGGAAAAGTACTTCGCGATATGAACCGAAAAGAGATTGCTCGGTTCGTGTCCGTAAAACCACGTCGGCACTGCCAGACTGGATCGCCCGTGACGGAACATGTCGAGAACCTCCTGCGCGCACTGCATGTATCCCTCGTCGGTGTAAACCGGGGCATGACTGAGCGTCGTGAGTGCTCCCTCCAGGTCCTCCTCGCTGATTTCAGCCAGGAACGCTCCCAGATTCGCGGCCTCCATGATTCCAGGGCCGCCCCCGGTAGCGATGAAATATCCGGCGCGAGTGAGATCCTGGGCGATACGGGCCACCTTCTTGTAATACGGATCGGTGCGCGGCGTCTTGTGACCTCCCATTATTCCCACCACCTTCTTGATTCCATCACCCTCGATCCGCCCCTCTAGCAAGTCGTGCAGGGCATCGTCGATGGCATGGTCGTGCAGGCGCTGCGAGAGGGCCTCCAATACCCCGGGGCTCTCTCGACCATGAGCTAGAAAGTGTTCATAGATCAACTTGTCCGTGCTGTTGTCCACCCCCGGTGTCCATCCGTCCATCAACTCGGCGCGCGAATAGAGTCGGGGCTTGAAGGGATTATATGGCAGGTCAGGAAAGACCGGGATCACGGTTGCACCCCGACCGATGAGAAACTCGACGGTAACTCCCTCGGGGAAACGGCATCCCAGAAAAACAGTCTCTTCACAGCGGAGGGCCTGCCAGTCGAGGTCTGCTTCCCGCAAATCCAACCCCTGCACCACCGCATGACCGAGTTGCCCACCCTGCCTGCAGAGTGCCAGCATCGAATCGAGCTCCCTGACGTAACGTCGACTCATGGCGGATCCCCGATGATCTTCTCCTTCAACACACCAACAAAGGGCAAATTGCGATAAAGCCCCCGGAAGTCCAAGCCATAACCAACCACGAATTCATCCCCGATGTGAAACCCCACGTGGTCGGCCTCCACTTCTGCCGCCCGCTCCTTGTCCTTGCAGAGCAGGACACAGGACTTGACCATCCCGGCCCCCTGCTCGCGTAGTTTCTGGGCGACTGCTGCAAGAGTGCGCCCCGTGTCGAGAATATCGTCGATCAGCAGAACCGAGCGCCCCCCAACCGGAGGCAGTTTCGCGTCCAGGAAATCCACCTGCCCTGAACTCTCTGTTGCCCCATGGTAGCTTGCCACGTTGATACATTCAATCTCAAGCGGAATGGGCATGCGGCGCAGGAGGTCAGCGGTAAAAACCAGGGCTCCCTTCAGGATCACCACCACTACGAACTTGCGACCGCAGAACTCCTCCAGGATGTGCTCGGCAAGCACATCGAGCCGCTTTTCGATCACGTCCTCGTCAATCAGGACTTTTTCAACATCGTCGTGCACAGAACCATCTAAGCATCTGCCTTGCGTTTCTGAAACTCAAAGCATTGGAATAAACTTCCGCGTGGCTGCTCCCGGGACCAGCACCGGGGCTCCAGCTGTAACATGAAGTTGAAGTCCCCGCGAAACCTGATCCTTCTCGCCCTGACTGCCGGCGCAGTGCCTGCGGAATCACTAGGCGGGGCGTTCGCAGAACCCGGCACCTGGATCAAGAATCTCCCCACCCTCATCGTCGTCACGCTCTTTGCGATCACCAGGATTGCCAGAAAAACACTCCCCGACCAGTTCACCGCTTCCTCTTTCATCCGAGAACAACCCGGATTTCCGAATCCCTTTCCTGTTCATTCTCAGGAATTGTTCTGGCAATAACACCAGATAAGAGAGTAGTGAGGAATATATGAAAAAACAACTTATGGTCCTCTCAGCCCTCTGTTTCAGCCTCGTATTCCTGAATTCATGCGGCCAGAAGGAGGATCCCTCTGCCCAGGATCCACCCGTCGAAAAGGAGAGTCCCAGTGGCAGGCCCAAGTTCAGCGCTCCCACGAAAGAGCCTGGTTCCGGGCAAACCGCCGAAAAACCTGCCCCGGAAAAACAACCCGCCCCGGTTGCACCGGAAGCCCCAGAGGAAGCAACGGACAACGAGCCCAATGCCCCGACTCCTCCGGCTGTTGTCGCCTTCACGACCGAACTCAAGGAAAAGGGCATCTTGAAACTCATCAAGAGAATGGAAAACCGGGAAGAAGGGAGAGGTCAGAATCCGTTGGCAATGCTCGACACGTTGCGTGACCTGAACGATCTGAGCGACAAGTTGAAGACTGTCAACACCGAGGGCCTTCCTGCAGACCTCAAGGAACCGGCTGAGCAATTCCGGGACGCAACCGCCGACATGACCGCCCACCTGGAAGAAATGCCCATTCCCGTCGATATTCTGACCGGCGGCGAGGAAGCGGTGGGAGAGTGGTTTTCTGAAAAAATAGCCGAGGACCCTCTCTTCCTTCAGAGCATGCAGGATTGGGGTCAGACGATGGGAGAGCTGGGAGGCGAAATGGAAGAAGCTGGAACAGATATGGAAAACGCCTTTGCCAAATATGGCATCGATCCTTCCGCAGAATAAAGGCATCCCGATCAGCCAGTTTCCCCAGGTCATGCAGGTCGACTCCCTGGGGGGCTCCCGGTGGGCCACGCAACCTCCGCAGCACCCGGGAAGCATCTCTTCTCACACCAGCGCCCCACCGCAACTCGATCCTGCTCCCGCAGTGCATCCGAAGCAGTGCTCTGCGGTGAGAATCTTCAGTTCGGCGAACTCAGTGAGATCGAGCTCCCGCAGGAAGACCGGCTTCCCGTTACTCAACTGCATGCCCAGTTGCTGATTGAAGTCGCAATCGTACACTTCGCCCCGCCAGCCCACGCTGATGGTATTGCGACACATCAACCCCTCCACCGAAGACGGATTGAATGCGTCACGAAGCACGCCCATGTAATCCTCATACCCGTCATTGTGCCGCAACCAGGTCGCAAAACGCGCAATGGGGAGATTCGTGATGGTGTAGAGCCTGTGGAATTCGATCCCGAAGACTGTGCGCAATTGCTCCTTGTAGACTGCTTCCAGTTCAGACTGATCGCCCGGGAGGAAGGCCCCGTTGGGATTGTAGACGAGGTGCAGTGGGAGCGAATCCTCCCGGCCGTAGCCGAGGTGGTTGAGCAGTTGCAGGGCCTTGATGCTGGTATCGAAGACCCCCTCCCCCCGCTGTTGTTCCACATTGTCCGGTTCGTAACAGGGCAGGGATGCCACAATCTCCACTTCGTGTTCGTGCAGGAACTCTGCCAGATCCTCGTGGCCACTCTCCAGAAGAATGGTGAGGTTGCAGCGATCCATGACATGCCGACCCCGGTTCTTCACTTCCGTGACGAGGTATCGGAAGTCCGGGATCATCTCCGGAGCGCCCCCGGTGAGATCCACCGTTCCAACCTCTGCGCCCGGTCCGTCCAGCCATTCTAGAATGCCCTCCACGGTTTCGCGCGTCATGACCTCCCTCCGCTTTGGCCCCGCATTCACATGGCAGTGAACACAGGTCAGGTTGCAGAGTTTGCCGACATTGATCTGCAACACCTCCGGAAAAATCCGCTCCAGCGACACTCCCTCTTCCTCAAGAACCTCGTCAAACGTATTCACCGACGTTGCAACTTCCCGGGTTTCAACTTCTCCAGCAACATTCTCCATCCCCGCGACACTGCCCGGAGGCTCCCAACCTTCTTCCATTTCTTCGGTGCGTATCCAGCGGAATGGCTCCCCCCCCTGGAGGCAATAGCGCAAAACAAGGAGGAAATCCTGCAGGCTGCGTCGAACCCCTCCTGCTGCAAAACGCCGCGCCGAGGAGATTACCGGAGGAGTGAGGGCACGCAATCGGCCCAACCTCTTCAACCGCCGGCAGAGATCAACGTCCTCGAAGGCGACGAGCAACTTGAAGCCTCCCATCTTCTCGAAGGTCTCTCTCCGCACAAAGAGCGCCTGATCACCCAGAAACCAACCGAGAAGATTACTGCGCAAGGCTGCCAGTCGACATGTCCATCGAAGAAACTTCGACGGCGAATCGAAGTAGCGCAGAAAGCCACCACCTGCCACGCTCTCGTCCATCATGGATTCACGCAGGCCGGCCAGTGAACCCGCCGGCAGAGTCATGTCGGCATGAAGAAACAGAAGAATGTCTCCGTGAGCCTTCCCTGCTCCCATGTTTTGCTGGTGGGCCCGGTTGACCCCGGTGGAGCGAATGAGTTTCGCTTCATCGGGCAGATCGTCCCGCTGGACAGGATCGCGGCAAGAGGCATCAACCACGATCAATTCGTCCCCTTCCTGAAGCTCCAGACGTGATGCCAGCCCGCGCACCTCCAACCGGTCTTCATGGACCGGGATGATCACCGAGATCCGCATCTCCAGCAACGCTACGACTGATCCCACCACGACCGAAGCAATTATTCCCCTGATTTCAGGTCCGGGCAGGTATATAGAAAACAGAATGAGCAAGCACCGAGCCATCCTGTCCGAACTGCGCGAGAATTACTCCCTAGGCGGTCTGGCCGAAGAGGATGCCGACCTCGACCCCTTCCTCCAGTTTGATAAATGGCTGGATGAGGCGATGGACGCAAAAGTCGTCGAACCCAACGCAATGACCCTGGCCACTGCCGACGCCGACGGCCAACCCTCCGCCCGCATCGTCCTCCTCAAGGGTTTTGACGAAGATGGTTTCTGCTTTTTCACCAACTACGGATCACGTAAGGCCCGCGACCTGGAAGCCAATCCCGGGGCTTCTCTCGTCATCCACTGGCGGGAACTTGAGCGGCAGGTCATCATCCGTGGAACGGTGAGCAGGACGAGCGAACATGAATCCAGGGACTACTTTCATGACAGGCCACACGGAGCCAAGATCGGCGCCTGGGTTTCGGAGAACCAGACCTCCATGATTCCCAATCGGGGCCACCTCCAGCAACGCGAGGCGGAGTTACTGGCCAGGTGGCCTGAGGGCACGGAGGTCCCCCTCCCTCCCTTCTGGGGCGGTTACCGGGTCAACCCTGGTTTCATTGAGTTCTGGCAGGGCCGCCCCAACAGGCTCCATGACCGACTGTCCTACACCCGGGAGGGTGAAGGGTGGAAGATGACACGGCTCAGCCCCTGACGTTCCCACTCCTCAAACGTCGCTCGCGCACTTTCTCCTGTTGCAGGAATACCGGCAGAAGATTCTCGCGAATGTAGTCAAAGGCCCTCCGCAGCCCCTCACTCCGGTAGATCCGTCCGATGCCTGCCTCCACCCGGGTCGGGTTACCGGTCGCTCGCAGGAAGTCATTGGAGGTGAAACGGATGAACTTGTCTCCATCGAGCACTCCATCTTCCTTCAGGATCCACTCCCGCACGAAAAGCGAAAGAACGGCATCACCTACCCAGGCTTCTTCACGCTCCCGGGTCAACTCTTCTGCATTGTGCTTCATTGAGAGGAGCTAGGTCGACTCGATGCGAAGTTTCTTTTCAAGTCGCTCCCGCATGTTCCGCTCGGATTCCGGATCCCAGTAACCGCTATCCAGTTCGATGAAGATCCCCGAATAGGGAAGAGCCGTACTGGTCTTGAACACGAGAACTGTGAATTTGTTGGCGCTATCCTCAAGCAGGAGAGAGAGCGATCGGAATTCCATTTCCCGCGCCGGATAACCACGCAGGGCACCTTCAATCTTGCGGCGGTACTGTTCTATCCCGGGCGCGCGATCGTTTGGTATCTCTGCCAGTTCACGTGCAAGGTAAATCCTCGGGCTCACATTCTGCACACGTTCCAATTCATCCAGCACCTCCTGCAGGACCACCGGAATTTCATCATCGATAAAGATGGTGCGCACCCCGGGGCGACTGTGGAGCGGAAAGGCGGCATCCCCGATCACGACCCAGTTCCGATAGCCAAGGGCTTGCAACTCCTGCTTGATTGCCCTCGTCCATGAGCGCGAGTTCCGGGACTCCTTGTATGCTCTCCCGCGACCCGAACAGCCACTGAGTACCGGTCCCAGGGCAAAGGCCAGCAGGAGGCAAAGGCATAGGTGCTTGTTCCTCACGGGAGGGGAAGTCTAATTACTCGTTCGTCTCTGTCAACGGGAGTGCAATCCATTCCTGCAGATCTTCCTCTTCCTGCATCTGCACAAACTTTACCTCAACCAACGGACCGTACTCGGCCCTTGCTCAGCGAGGCGTGAACCACGAAAATTCGCCTGTTGAGACGATTTCTGATCTGAACCGGTTCATTGCTCTGCGATCCACATGGGGATGATCAATTTGTGTGACCCAGGCTCACAAACCTCCAGAAAATATTTCTCGGAGGCGGAATCATCAATACAGCCTGACTGGACAGAGTGATTCATTGAGAGCAATCCCTATCCTGCCTCAATTTCTTCACGGAGGACGGCCACATCGATCTTGCCCAGGTCTGTCCGGGGCAAACACTCAACCACGCGCACCGGTTCCAACCGGGCAAATCCCGGCATCCTCTGGTTGAGCATCCGGATGAGATGCCCCGCTTCGCCACTCCCCCGTTCAATGATGGGCAGGAGGCGCCAGCCCCGGCGTTCGTCAGGCACAGGAAGAACATGCACCTCGCCCTTCTCAAGATGCGCGCGTAGTTCCCCTTCCAGGGCCTGCACGTCAACCAGTTCCCCCAGAATCTTGACCCGCCGATCCGCCCGGCCGTGCATGGTGAGTTCTGTTGCTCTCAACTCCACCAGATCGCTGCTCGCAAACCATCCCTCTCCGTCCTTCTCCTCGTTGCGATACATCTGGCCGTTCTCCCACCGGAGATAACACTCGAAAAGGGCCTCCCCGCGCAACTGGAGGCATCCATCCTCTCCCACCCGGCATTCCCAGATCGGCAGGATTGAAAGTGGTGCCACCCGAAAGTCCTGACTGAGGTTCCCAGGCAAATCGGTAGCCACCTGAGAGGCTGCCTCCGTCATCCCGTAGCTTTGCAGGAGAGGCCACCCAAGGTCACGGGCCGCCTGCCCCTCCCTTTCATCCATGCCAGTTCCTCCCACCACCACCGCCCGCAGCGAGGGCGGAGCCTTCAGTTCGCAGGCGACCAGGTCGTGCACCTGGGTGGGCACCAGCGAAGTAAGAGTGCACTCGTGTTTCGCCAGTTCCTCCGCGAATCGCGGAGCATGCCAACTGCCAGGAAACCGGTGCAGCGCACACCCGGCGACATAGCCCCGGGCCGCCATCCCAAATCCACCCACGTGATACAGCGGGAGGGCCACCAGGAGGCGATCATCGGAGGTGACCTGAAGATGGCGATTCACAGCATCGGCCGAGGTCAGAAGGGCCGCGCGGCGGAAGAGCACCCACTTGGGCAATCCACTGGACCCGGAGGTGGCAAAGACAACTGCCTCTTCCCCGGCCAGTTTTCTGCCCAGTTCGACGCCCTCCTGCTCGAGGTGGGGCGGAGCCAGGACCCGACAGTCACCGGATTCCCAGAAGGTGGATCCTCTCAAGTCAGACGCTTCCATGGCAACTTCTCCAACAGGTCATCAAAACCCAATCCCGTTCCGCCGGGCGAGGCAAAGCGGGGTTTCGCCGGCCCGAGTCGCTCGGAAAACTCGTCAGGCTCGAAGAGCTCGTGCGTCTGCAGTCCGCAGACGTCCAGCCTTGATCCGCTGGATACCAGCTGTCCAGCCCGCCAGGCCGCAAAGCACTGCCCCAGCGGATGATCCATGTTACTGGTGAGCACCAGCCTCTTGCTTCCCCGGAGATCCGTAGCGACATCATCCCTTGCCGGTTTGAGCACCAGAACATCTGCACCGGATCCCGGCCAGAGGACACCGCGGTCAAGAGCCAGTTGGAGCCGGGCGACACGTCGGATCTCGTCCCAATCCTCTTCCTTCCAGGGACAGGGATCTTCCAGAAAATCGATCCGCTTCCTGACATGATCCGTCATGCCCTGAACGAATTCCAGAGTCTCATCTCTGGTGAGGACTTCATTGAAATCGATCCGCCACCTCAATTGCGGCCACTGCCGCGACAACCCGTCAATCCGTTCGGCCAATTCCGGAAAGTCACAATGACCCTTTACTTTAATCACCTCAAATCCCCTGCCAACCGCCTTCGTCACCGTCTCCACGGTGCATTCAGGAAGTGTTGCATGACTTTCCGGAATATCCTGCTCCACCTCATCGAGCATCGACTCCTCCCTGCGGCGCCAGCGGGCGTCACAGGTCGCCATGCTCACGGCCTCCTTCGCAAGGCCTGACCCCACCGCATCATTGCGCAGTTCCTCGAGAAGATCTTCCAGTCCCGGGTCTCCCAGTTCGGGCCAGGGGTGAAGGCATCCAAAACCGTCACCAATGCGGATGAGAGCCCCTTCAAACTCCGTCCGCTCCGACACCGCATTGAGCTCCGTCCTGCTCTTCAGGACGTAACGCCAGACATGGATCGGCTCCCGCACGTGGACGAATCTAGCCTCTCACCTGAAATTCGCACCGCTAAATCGCCGCCGCCACGGTGAAGAGAACCGCAAAGAGCACCAGTTGCAGGGCCGCGCCTGCAAGGAAACGATTGTAGTGTCGTCCGGGAGGCGAGGATTTTACCCCGCGGATGCAGGTCACTCCCACCACGAACCATGGAACGCTGAGCAAAAAGAACCAACCTGTCTCATAATAATGCCCACAGAGACTGAGAATCATGGCCAGGATGACAAATCCACTGGCCATTTGCTGGAGCACCCCCGGACCAAGGCGAACTGCCAGCGTTTTTTTTCCACTTTGCCGGTCCTCCTCCACATCGCGCAGGTTGTTGATGGCGATGAGGACCGCGCTGAGTAATCCCACCTGCAGGCCCACCACGCCCGCAGGCCAGAGCCATTCTCCCGTCTGGACGTAAAAAGTTCCACCCACTGCCACCAACCCGAAAAAGAGGATCACAAAAAGTTCACCCAGCCCGAGGTAGGCCAGTGGAACCGGACCACCGGTATAGCCGTAGGCCAGGTAGAGGGACGGCAATCCAATCGCAATAATGACCCACCCGCGGGATTGAACGAGGGGCAGCGAGGCCAGGCAGGCCAGAAACAGAAAAAACAGCGCCCCTCCATAGACTGCCCGCCGGGACAGCAGTCCCCCGACAGTTGCCCGCTGCGGGCCCAGACGCTCCCGGGTATCCGCTCCCTTCTCGTGATCAATGGCATCGTTGAAAAAATTCGTCGCGATCTGGATGCAGAGAGCGCCAAGCAGGGTGAAGAGGGCAAGGAGCCAGTCTAGCGCCCCCGCGAGCTTCCAGGCCAGGACGCACCCCACCCATACCGGAACAATGGCGGCCGGCAGAGTCCTGGGACGGGCAGCGAGGAAATAGCTCTTCAGCATGTCTTCCAGTTATGGAAAGCGGGGAAACTTCCTGAAATCTGGCGGACGCTTCTCCAGAAAGGCTTCCTTCCCCTCCTGCGCTTCCTCGGTGAGGTAATAGAGCAGAGTGGCGTTGCCTGCGAAGTCGAGCAGTCCCATCTGGCCGTCGCAGTCCGCGTTGAGAGCCGTCTTGAGACAGCGCAACGCCAAAGGCGAATGCTGCAGGATCTCGCGACACCACTGCACGGTGGTCTCCTCCAGTTTCTCAAGCGCTACAACCTCGTTCACGAGCCCCATCTCAAGGGCTTGGGCCGCATCGTACTGGCGACACAAAAACCAGATTTCACGCGCCTTCTTCTGACCCACGATACGGGCGAGATAGCTTGATCCGAGTCCACCGTCGAAACTCCCCACCCTGGGACCGGTCTGCCCGAAACATGCATTCTCCGCCGCGATGGTCAGATCGCACACCACATGCAGAACGTGCCCGCCTCCTATTGCATAACCTGCGACCATGGCCACCACCGGTTTCGGCAGGCTCCGGATCTTCTTCTGCAGATCCAATACGTTGAGCCGGGGGACACCGTCCCCACCCATATATCCTCCTTCGCCGCGCACTTTCTGATCGCCTCCCGAACAAAAGGCCTTCTCTCCCTCACCGCAAAGGACCACCACTCCCACTTCATTATCCTCATGCGCAAGTTCAAAGGCATGCAGGAGCTCCTTCACGGTCAGCGGCCGAAAGGCGTTGCGCACCTCGGGACGGTTGATGGTCACCTTGGCAATCTGTCCGTCTTCGCTTTTTTCATAGCGAATATCCTCAAATTCAGCTGCGGGAATCCAGTTCACGCCGGGATCATGCCCCCGCCCCGGCGCTCTGCAACCATCGATTGGCGATGTCCAGCAAGTGCTCGACACAGTGTGCAAAATCATCCGGGGCCTCCCAGGGGACACGATGACCTGCCTCCACGGGGCCAAGGTGGAAGGCGTTGGGCATGGCCGCCCAGAGTCCCTCCGCCAGAACGGTGAATTTGTGGTCCCGGACACCGCTCACCCAGACCACGGGCTGTGACACCTCTTGCAGGGAGGATCTCAGATCCGCCTGTCTCCCCAGCGACCATGAAGTAAACCCCCGTGCCACCGCTTCCCTCCTGCTCTCCAGATGACGCCGATCCGCCGGAGGAACCAGGCAGGCTCCCTGCAGGACGGACTGAGACTCCCACTGCTCGAGAAACTCCCCCCAGGGAGCGGTCAGGGCCTTCCCCGCCCACTCCGCGTCCGTCGCCATCCTGAGGATCCGCTCCCCCTCATCCTGCAGCCCCGGATGAGCAGAAACGATCATTGCCCCGCTCCACGCTTCGCTGTCTTCAAGCAGGGCGTGCAACGCAAGGCGTCCGCCCATGGAGTAACCGACCAGTAGCGGCGGATGCTCTTCCCCCCGGGCCTCCTCACAGATTTCCCGTGCAAATTCCTGGAAACTGCACTCCGCGCCTTCCAGGTAACTCCACAGATCGAGGGCCTTGACCTCATGTCCCGAAACCGCCATCCGTTCGGCGAAGTTCTCCCAATCGGCAGCCATTCCCACCGCTCCATGCAGACACCAGAGATTCACGCTTCCCAGTTCTCCCAGAATGCTGTGGTTTGTTCTTCGTCCGGACGCAGCTCCAGCACCAACGGCCTCTCTTGAGATCTCACTTCAAAACTCTCTCTCTCCGTGACGACCTGATGATCCATCCCCCACATTTCAGCCCACGATTCGAAACGCTGATCGTGTGCATTCGCCATGAGAGCACGTTCCTCCTCTGCCAATCCCCGCAGGCGCGGTAACCGTTCGAAGATGCGCCCTCCGCTGTTATTGATCACCACCAGCACTCTTCCCCTTCCCTCCCCCTGCGAAAGCAGGGCCGGCGCCGCCAGGTCATAGAGCACCGTGAGATCACCGAAGATGCCCCAGGCCTGATCCTGTCCCATCGTGGCACCGAGCCAGGTCGACAACTGGCCGTCGATTCCATTCGCTCCACGGCTGGCCTGCACCTCTCCCACCGGCATATTCATCTGCGCGAAGAGATTCCACTCACGGACAGGCAGGCTGTTGCCAAGGAAGACACTTTCACCGGTGGCGGCATAGGCCGAAAGAACCCGCATGAGGCCGGGTTCACTGTCGGGATAACGCTCCAGAAGTTCCTCCAGACACCCACGGCGACCGGAGGAGGCGGGAAAGAGGTCGAGCACATCTCCGATCGACGGGGCTCCGCCCATTCCCTTGAGGACTTCATGCACATTGCCCGTGATCACTCCCGATTCTCTCGCAAGTCCCGAAAACCCCGTCCGCGTGACGGAGAGCACCTCGATCTCAGGCCGGCTTTCCAGATCGCGCCAGAATCGACCCACCGGAACATCTCCCAGGCGTAGAATCTTGCCTGGAGGGTGTTGATCCAGGAGACGATCGCCATCTGTCAGCATCAGCTTGCCAAGGGCCTCGCGCAAACCACTGGTGGCATCGGCTACTACCGGGACCCCGAGTTGCTGCAGGAAATAAAACGTTTCCTCCCGCTCTTCCGGTTCGAGTCCTCCCAGGAAAACCACCACGCCGCGGAAGTCCTCCTTCAGAAATCCGATCAGTGCCGTCACCGCAGGGCGCGGGCGCCGCCCCGGTTCGAAATCGTGCTCCGGCACCTTCACCGTCGGCACCTCCTCATCCTCCTCCAGGCACACATTGAGATGCCAGGGTCGCAACCCACTCCAGTTCCCGAAAAGGGCAGGCTCTTCACTCCCATTGAGGTCGTCACAACCTTCCACATAGGACCCAAAGAGTCCCGCCTGCTCGATCGCTTGCGGAGCCCCGCTCCCGCGATAGTTCTCGGGTCGGTCCCCGGTGATTACGATCAGCGGCCGTTCCTGGTAGTGCGCTTCGATCACGGCTGGCAACAGTTCGGCTGCGGCCGTTCCGCTTGTGGTGACCACCGCCACCGGAAGCGACGAGTCACGGACACGACCCAAAGCAAAAAAGGCCGCACCTCGCTCTTCGAAATGGCTCCACACCTTCGCTCCTCTGCAACGCGCGGCACCCAGCACGAGGGGTACATTCCGGGCCCCGGCACAGACCACGAATTCACGCACCCCGCGCACAAGACACGCTTCCAGCGCCTGGGCTGCCCCTCCGCTCATTGGGCTAAAGCTAGAAGGCTTTCCGAATCCCCTGCAAGTCTGCGATTGAACTGTCTGGCCTGCAGGCCTCCAAGTTGTTAACGGAGCTATCTGGCTGGCTCCTCCCCCCACCTATCTTGCTTCCTCACCTGCCGCTGCAATCCTTTCCCAACTTACTCACATGGCAAAAGACAGGCCCCATCCCAGTTCCCCCTGAAAAAACACAACCTGCCTAGGGTCAACAGTTAACGACTTGATGTAACCCTTCCCAACAGATTTCACTAGCAACCCTCCCGGCCCTCAGACCCCAAAAACGGTGCGCACGGACTCCCGCTTCAAACGCAGTTCCCGCCATTCGTTTACGAGGCGGCTCTCCTCGATCACTCCGCAACCCGAGGGCACTTGCACCTCCTTTCCGCGCCAGGAGATCATGCGAATGGCCACCAAAGCCTCAAAGGTGCCTTCGCGCCAGAGGCCAAAGGGAGAGCCAAACCAGGGCGGGCATCCGAGCCGTTGGCGCCAGGCAATCAACTGCGACATGGTTTCCGCGGTGCGAGGAAGCGGTCCCAGAGCGGGGGTGGGATGGAGAAGCTTCACCAACCGGTCGATCGACTCACGCTCGGTCAACTCGACGTCGATTTCACTGTGAAAGTGCACGAGCCGGCCAAGGTCCATTATTTCCCGGGAATGCCGTGTAGTTGTCCCTAGATCAGAGAGCCTGGCCAGGAGGGCTTGGGCCACGAACTCATGTTCCCGGATTTCCTTCTCGTCCACCCCGAAGGCCTCACGCTCTTCCAGTCGCGCGGTTCCCGCCAGCGCCATGGTATGAAGAGTCCCGGCATCCAGCTGGAAGAGCAGCTCTGGACTCAGGCCCACCACCCCATCCTTTCCATCGATCCACCCATAGGGCCGGAGTGATTCCACTCCGGTGGCAAGGATCTGGCACAACCCCTCGCAGGTTCCTTTCGCAAGACGTCCCCTCGCCGTCACCACCGGAACCGATTTCTCGATCGATCCGCTTCGAATGGAAGCTGAGACCTCGGCAAAGATTTCAGCAAACGGATCGACCGCCGGATCCTCCCACTCGATTTCCGGAAGATCGCTGCTCAGGTAATCCGGAAAAGCCCCCCTCTCAAACTGCTCCACCTTGCATGGAACAAACCAAGGTGCCCGAGAGGACAGCGCAAAGTCGTTCCGATAAAAGGCCACGCCGTTCTCCGGCGGTTCGGCGAGAGCTTCAAAGGGGCCCTCCCCTACCAGCAATCCGCCATCGGGAGTTCCGAAGACGGCCAGATTCATGATGAAATGGGCAGCTCCCGCGCCTAGGCTACGGCGTTCGCGATCAAATCACGGAAACTCACGGCTTCCAGACTCGCACCGCCCACCAGGGCTCCATCAATGTCCCGCTGGGCCATCAACTCGGCAGAATTGCCGGACTTGACACTCCCGCCGTACTGAATGCGTGTGGTCGCCGCAACCTCCTTTCCAAATTGTTCCTCGATGAGCGTTCGAACAAAGGCGTGAGCTTCCTGCGCCTGGTCAGGGGTGGCTGTCACGCCGGTCCCGATGGCCCAGACCGGTTCGTAGGCCACCACCACATCAGTCATGTGTTCCACCGTAAGATCGGCCAGTCCACCACTCACCTGGGTGCGCAACACCTCCTCCAGTTTGCCACTTTCGCGTTCCTCCAGGGTCTCGCCGATACAGAAAATCGGGCGTATGCCGGCAGCGAGAACCTTCTGAACCTTGGCGTTGATAAACTGATCACTCTCTCCGTAGATCGCGCGCCGTTCACTGTGACCCAGGATCACGTAGCGGGCACCCACTTCATTGAGCATGCCGGTGGACACCTCCCCCGTGAAGGCTCCTGCATCCTGGTCCGAAACATTCTGGGAGGAAAGGGCCACAACCGAATCTGCCAGCAGGGCGGCGGCAGCCGGGATGGAAACATAGGGAGGAGCGATCACGATGTCACATTTCTCAGAAAGTTCCTCCGCTCCGGGAAGAAAGGCTTCGATGAACTCCACCGTCTCGGCGGGTCCTTTGTTCATCTTCCAGTTCGCCGCAATAATCAGTTTACGTTCCATGATGATTTTCGTTGTCAGACATCGGTCAGGGCCGCCACACCGGGCAATTCCTTTCCTTCAAGCAGTTCGAGGGAGGCTCCGCCGCCCGTCGAGATGAACGACATGCTGTCGCCCAGATTGTATTTCTTTACTGCGGTCACGGAGTCTCCCCCTCCCACGATGGTAAGGGCTTCCGAATCGGCCACCGCCCGGGCAACCTCCTTCGTCCCTTTCTCGAATGAGTTCAGTTCGAATACACCCATTGGCCCGTTCCAGACGATCGTTCTGGCCGCAGCAATTTCGGTGCAGAACTCCTCGATGGCAAGATCACCAATATCAATTCCCTCCCAGTCATCCCCTACCTCACCACCCTCAGCGTATGGCGCGGTCACTTTCGTCTCCGCCCCTTCCTTGAACTCCCGGGTCATGCGGGTGTCCACCGGAAGAAGAATTCTCACTCCCTTGGCCTCTGCCTTGGCCAGAATATCGAGAGCCAGTTCGGATTTGTCGGCTTCGAGCAGGCTGTTGCCCATCCTATGGCCCTGGGCATGCAGGAAGGTATTGGCCATCGCACCCCCGATGATGAGGGCATCCGCCTTCTCCAGGAGAGCACCAATGACCTCGATCTTATCGCTCACCTTGGCCCCTCCCAGAATCACCACGAACGGCCGCTCAGGGCTCTCCAGTTTATCGCAGAGGAATTCGAGCTCACGCTCAATGAGGAATCCCATCGCACTCTTTTCCACGTGGTGGGTGACCCCCTCGGTCGATCCATGGGCCCGGTGGGCAGTTCCAAAAGCATCGTTCACGAAGACCGTCGCATTGCCGGCCAGCGCAGCGGCGAACTCCCGGTCGTTCACCTTCTCGCCAGCGTGAAACCGGGTGTTCTCCAGGAGAATCACCTCTCCACTACCCAAAGTGGCGCGCTTGGCTGTCACCTCCGCTCCAATGCAGTCGGTCGCGAAAAAGACATCCTGTTCAAGCAGTTCTCCTAGCCTTACCGCGACAGGCTTCAGGGAATACCGGGCCTCCGGTTCACCCTTGGGACGCCCCAGATGGGAGCAGAGCACAAGTTTGGCCCCACCTGAGAGGAGGTGCTTGATCGAGGGCAGGGCAGCCTCGATGCGCGTATCATCGGTGATTTCTCCGTCCTGCAATGGGACATTGAAATCAACCCGCATCAGGACCTCCCGGTCCTCAACCCTGAGATCGCGGATACTGAGCTTGGGCATGGAATGAAGCGACGCGCTTGTCCGCCGGTTATCCAGCCAGCAGGCCCATGGCATCAGCCGCCCGGCAGGAGTAACCCCATTCGTTATCATACCAGGAGCAGATCTTGACCAGATTCCCCTCCAGGATGGTGGTCAACCCGGCGTCAAAGATCGAGCTGTGGGCATTACCCACAACGTCAGCCAGCACCAGAGGCTCCTCGCTGTATTCCAGCACTCCCTTCATCGCACCGTCGGCTGCAGCCTTGAAGGCGGCGTTCACTTCCTCGGCGGTCACGGACACTCCATCTTTGAGTTCCGCCACGAAATCGGTGAGCGATCCGGTGGGCGTAGGCACCCGGAAGGCGCCCCCGTTGAGCTTGCCCTGCAACTCGGGGATGACCAGTCCGATGGCCCGGGCCGCTCCGGTGGAAGAGGGCACGATACTGACGGCCGCCGAACGGGCACGACGAAGATCACTGTGCGGTCCATCGAGGAGGTTCTGATCCCCGGTGTAACTGTGAATGGTACTCATGAACCCGCGCTCGATTCCCCAGTTGTCGTGGAGGACCTTGACCATCGGAGCCAGACAGTTGGTGGTGCAGGAGGCATTGGAGA
>DLRK01000191.1 GCA_002501065.1 Akkermansiaceae bacterium UBA7890 | reverse complement strand
GGATCGAGGTGTCGAATATTTCCGGGACCGCAGTGGATCTGACTGGCTGGCACCTTACCGACGGTGCCCTCACACTCGACAAGTGGACTTTCCCCGGCGTAACTCTCAATTCCGGGGCAAGGCTCGTCGTGTTTGCTTCGGGCAAAGACCGGACGGTGGCCGGAGAGGAGCTGCACGCCAACTTTAAACTTGCCAGTGGTGGCGAGTATCTCGCCCTGGTGCGTCCGGATGGAGTCACCGTAGAGTCTGAATTCGCCCCGTCCTACCCGCCGCAGTATCCGGACATATCCTACGGCGCCGGAGATGCAGATGGTTCGACCGTGCAACTGGTGGGTCCAGGGAATGATGTCCGATTCAAAGTGCCCGGTGACGCATCCGAAGACGTCGGCGGGGTGAGACCTTTCAACGCAACGATTTTTGACGACAGTGCCTGGGCTTTGGCGGCACTGGGAATCGGGTATGCTACGCAGGCCGGCGATCCATATGACGAGTTCATCGGTCCGGGTGGCGACGTTGAGGGCCCTCTCTACCAGACGAACACGACGATCTACCTGCGTATCCCGTTCAATATCGACGATTCGGATGAGGTGACTTCGCTCACCCTGAGAGCGCGTTACGACGACGGATTCGCGATCTATATCAACGGCAGCGCAGTGCTCGCCTCCGCCAATCCGCCTTCCGATGGCGTGTTCGACCACGAGGCGGAAGCGGGCTCGGACCACAGCGACATCGCGGCGACTGCGCTCGAGCCCTTCGCAGTCAATCTCGACGACGCCGATCTGGTGTCCGGAACGAACATTCTCGCGGTTCATGGGATGAACCGGGGCGTGTCCGGATCCAACATGCTGTTCGATTGCGAACTCGATGCCCAGTTCACTCCCGCATCAGGCCGCTCCCATCTGGTCTACATGACAACAGCAACCCCGGGGAGTGAGAACGCCGGCGGCCTGTCCGATCTCGGACCCGTCATCCGCAACGTCACCGAGAATCCTGAACGGCCGGATATCACGACCCAGAACGAACTCCTTATCACCGCCGGGGTGAGGCCGTCGAAAGATCCAGTGGCCACCGTGACCCTGATCCATCGGCAGGGCTTCGGGGTCGAGAGGGCCGTTGAGATGGCAGACAACGGACTGGCCCCGGACATCACCGCCGGGGACGGAGTGTTCAGCGCGATTCTGCCGCTCACCGAGCTCGCTGCGGGCGAGATGGTGCGCTGGCGTATCGAGTCAGCTGACAACGGCGGCACAATCTCACGCAATCCTTTCTTCGGGGATCCGCTCAATTCGCCGGAATACTTCGGAACCGCCGCACTCAACCCCGGCGTGGCATCCGACTTGCCCGTGCTGGAATGGTTCATTCAGAACCCGGGGGCCGCCAACAACCGCACCGGGACGCGTGCGTCGTGTCTCTACCTCGGCGAATTCTACGATAACATCTTCTGTCGCGTGCGCGGAGGTTCGTCCACCAGCCTTTCGAAGAAGAGCTACAAGTTCGACTTCAATACCGGCCACCACTTCCGTTTCGACGCCGATCCGGAATCGGTGCGCGCCGAGGAATTCAATCTCAATACCACATGGACGGACAAGGCCTACGTGCGTCAACCGCTCAGCTACGAGTTCTATGACCTCGCGGGCTCTCCGGGCTCCGTGTGTTTTCTGACCCGCGTGCAGCAGAATGGCGCCTTCTTCAGCGTGGCCGCCTACACCGAGCAGGTCGACAAGCGTTTACTGCGCCGCGAGGAACGGATTGATGATGAGGGGGCACTCTATAAGATGTTCAACGCAGGGAGCAGCAGTTCAAGTGGTGTCGAAAAGAAGAACCGCACGCACGAGAACAATTCCGATCTCGCCGACTTCCTGGCTGGCATCAACACCAGTGGCCCCACCCTGGAGAATTTCATTTTCGATAACATCGACCTGCCACGCCAACTCAATTACCTCGCTGCCACCGTGTTGACACAGAACAATGACAACATGCGCAAGAATTACTACCTTTACCGCGACAGCGAGGGAACGGGGGAGTGGATGCAACTGCCGTGGGACCTCGACCTCACCTGGGGAAGTCACTATATGACCGGAGATAACATCTCCCACGACGGCATTTGGGCGACAGCCGACTACGTTCTGGGAGGTCGGAATTCCAACTCGCCCATTTCGCCTTCGCACCCTTTCGTCGGCATCCAGGAACTTCCGGGAAACCGGAGCTGGAACAGGATCATCGACAAGCTGTTGGAGAACCGCCGTTTCAAGGCCATGTTTCAGCGACGCCTGCGCACCCTCGTTGACGAGTTGCTGATTTCCTCGGTCGCCGACGACAGGATTGAGGAGAGAGCCCTGGCGCTTGGTAATGACGCCGTGCTCGACAGGAACAAGTGGGGACAGTTCGGTCAGTCACAGTCGCTGGCACAGGCGCTCAGAGCCCTGAAGAGCGATTATCTAGCGCCCCGCCGCACTCACCTGTCGGTCACTCATCAGGCCAGCAATGCCCGCCGTTACCGGCCACCGGCCGGAGCCCCCGCTGCAGTAACCTCGGCGCGCCTGCCGGAACCACAAACGGCGAATCCCCAGGTCACCTTCGGCAGCTTCCAGAACAATCCGCCCTCGGGCAACCAGGACGAGGAATACATCGAACTGCGAAATGCGGAATCCTTCGCGATCGATATCAGCGGATGGCGGCTCACGGGCGGGGTTGCGTTCACCTTCCTACCCGGCACCATCATCGAAGCGCGCCACAGCCTGTATGTCTCGCCGAAGGTCGCCACCTTCCGTGCACGCGCGGACAGCCCCAAGGGCGGGGAAGGGGTGAACGTTGAAGGAAATTACGACGGACAAATCTCCACCCGGGGCGAAACGATCGAGTTGCTCGATGCGAGTTCAGCGGCGATTGACTCGCTGATAACACCGAGTGCGCCCTCGGCGCAGCAGGATTCACTGCGCATTACCGAACTGCACTACGCCCCCCAGGGCGGAAGACCATTCGAGTTTATTGAATTGACGAACATCGGTGACGTTCCGATCGATCTTGCCGGTGTGCACTTCAGCAACGGTGTCACTTTCAGCTTCACGGGCGGAGAACTGGCGCCCGGCTCCTATGGGATCCTGGTCACAGAACCGGCCAACTTCGCCGGCTTGAACGTGCTCGGCTCCTACGAAGGCTCGCTCAACAATGGAGGAGAGCAACTCGTCCTGCGCGACTCCGCCGGGGAGAACATCCTGTCCTTCGAATTTGGCGGCGACTGGCTCCCCCGGGCGCGGGGAGGCGGCTACAGTATCAATATTCTTGACGAAGACGGCGATTGGAGCACGTGGGATCTTCCGTCCAGCTGGGCGCTTAGTAGCGAACCCAACGGATCGCCGGGCGAGGCAAACCCAGAACCACCCGGCAATACCTACCGCTCGTGGAGCGCCCGGTTTTTCTCTCCGGCAGAACTGGCCGACCCCCTGGTCAGTGCCGCGGAGGCAGACGCCAGTGGTGATGGCGTTCCCAACCTTGTCAAGTATGCCCTCGGGATCGATCCCGCCATCCGAACCCGGGCGGGATTGCCTGCCGTCGGAACCGAGGGCGGCTTCCTCACCTTCAGTTTCCAGAAGCTCGGGAATACCACCGACCTCAGCCTGGTGGTCGAGATTTCGATCGACTTGATCTCGTGGAGCGCCCTCACTACCGAGGCCACCGTCATCGACAACGGCGACGGCACCGAGAACCTCACTCTTCGTTCAGACACGCCGCTCTCCAATGAGCCGCGGCAGTTCATCCGTCTGAAGGTCATTCAAAACTAAACTCTCCACCCTCTCACTGCATCCCATCCACACCGGCACTCCGATGAAAAACAGAACCCTGGGCATCATCGCCCTCGCACTTGTTGCGGCCCCCGTGGCCCTGGCCGACTACCCTGCGGTTGTCCTCGCCGATTCCCCTCTTGCATACTACCGATTTGAAGAGGTGCCGGGAGCCGGCACGATCGCAGATTCCAGCGGAAACGGACTCGATGCCGATTACAGTGCACCCATCGGCACAACCATTCTGGGTGAGCCCGGAGTGGTCGGCCTGGCCGCCCTCTTCAATGGGGACGGTGGCATCCTGACACCTCTGATGTTTGACCCTTCCGTGAGCGACTTCACCATTGAGATCGTCTTCAACCCGACTATCATCCCCGGCGACGCGGGCATTATCGTCTCTAACCAGAACGGCAACGGTATAGGCCGTAGCAACCTGTTCGTCCATAGTAGCGCGAACATCCGGTCGTATATTGGCGGAGGCGCCACAAATGCCGGACCGCTTTTCGAAGCGGAAGCCTGGTATCACATCATCCTCACGTATGACCACAGCGCGGTTGCAGGTGGCGTCGATCCGACGATCCGCTTCTACGTCGACGGTGTCGAGCAAAGTGGCAGCCAGAGAGTGACCGAGTCCGCCAGCGGTGGCTGGGTGCTCGGTTCGCACAAACTTCTCGACAGGCAGTTCTTCACTGGTTTGCTCGATGAGGTTGCCATCTACGACTTTCGACTCGACGATCCGGACGGTGATGGCGACACCGCCGACTCGCGCGTGACGCCTCACTACGATGCCTACCAGAAATCGAGCGTGATCAAACCGCCGATCCTTGCTTTGGCCGTCACCAGGAACGGTTCCGATCTCGTGTTTGAGTGGGAGAGCCGGGCCGGAATGATCTACAATCTCACGAGCAGCACCGACCTCGCTGCTGATCCCCTCACCTGGGAATTGGTGGAAGGGAATATCCCAGCGGATCCGCCGACCAACACCAAGGTCATTCTCCGACCGGGTGACCCGACACGTTTCTATCGTATCGAGGAGTTTCCCCCGCCTCCATTGACATTGTTCTCGGAGAACTTTGACGGCGGCCCGGAGCTTCCAGCGGGTTGGGAGACCGGGGCCAATACTCCCTCCGACACCGGGACGACCCGGTGGGAACCGGGGGATCCGACCGGCGGTTCCCTGACGGGCCCGCAAGGTGCCAACAGCGCCCCCAATTGTGTGGGGACAAATATCGCGACCGATTATGGCACCGATACCGACATCTGGCTGCGGTCACCGGGCACGATCGATCTCACCACCGCGAACGCTGCCACTCTCGTCTTCCAGCAGTTTCGTGATATCGAGGCCCTGTTCGATCTTGGCTTGATTCGCGTCCTCAAGGCCAGCGATGGCAGTCAACTCGGTCCAGACCTCCGCAATCCCACTGATGGCACCGGCGGGTGGGAGAAAATCACGGCAGACCTGCCCTCCGAAGCGCTGGGGGAAATCATCAAACTCGAATTCAGCTTCCAGGCCGACAATTTTGGGAACCAGGCCGGCTGGTACATCGACGATGTGACCGTAACGATTCCGGCTCCCTGAGCTTAGAAGGAGCTGCGATTGTGCCGCCGAGGCAGCAATCGTGGGTGCGATTGATTCGCCCGGCACAGGGAGATGCAATGAGCGCCTCTGAATCGGCTTGGAATCCACTGCAGAGATTTATACCCATCGAACCATGAAAACAGGCCTTCCCCTTCTTGTTCTCTTCGCGCTATCAGTGGTTGATCTGGGCGCTGGGCCCGCGCCGCGTCCAAACATCCTTTACTTATACGTCGATGACATGGGATGGGGATCGATTGGTCCGAACGGCCAGGAGGGCCGCCGCCTAAACGGCGCCCCCCGGGTCCTGACTCCTCACATCGACCGGATGGCCGCGCGGGGAGTCAACTTCACGCGTGGATACGGATGTACGGTTTGCTCTCCGGCCCGCTCATCGCAGCAGTCGGGATTTCATCAGGGGCACACGTATGCGGATCGCAACAACACAAACAATGCGAAGAAGGCGATGCGTGCTGACGACGTCCTGATGGGCGACGTCCTTTCCGCGGCCGGATACGCCACTGGATACTGGGGGAAGTGGGGATATGGTGCCTCACAGAGCCAGAACAACCCAGCTATCCAGAACGTCCAGACTCTTCCCAGTTCGCACGGCTACCAGCACGTCCTCGCCGAACTCCATCACGTCCGGGCTCACACCTTCTTTCAGCCGACTCTCTGGTCATTCGGACCCGGCGATACGGATATGAACCTGGTTCCGAATTCGATGAGGGCCTATGCCAACAATTCGAGCTATTCCGAGTATCCCGCGTCGCAGAGCGATCGAACCTATCCGGCGACGGCCTACTGCGACGATTCCTATGCCTTTGCAGCGCTCGACTTCGTGCGCTCCCAGGCACTGTCCTATCATCAAACCGGTCGACCCTTTTTCGGTCTTCTTGCGGTCCAGGTTCCGCACTCACCCTACGACGATATCGCAGAACTGCCGAAATGGGACGGCGCCTACAGTGGGAATGCACTCTTCAGGGCCCTGACGCCGCAGGCAAAGCAATGGGCGGCGATGGTCACACGGGTCGATGCGCACTTCGGCAACATCCTCGCAGCACTCGAAGACCCGGACGGTGATGGTGACCGGTCCGACTCGGTGGCGGACAACACTCTCGTGATTTTTCAGTCCGACAACGGGGGCCCCCGAAACAACGCTCGATCCGAACTGGACACCAACGGTGGCCTGCGGGGAAACAAAGGCAGCATCTGGGAAGGAGGGATCCGGGTGCCTCTCGTGGTACGCTGGCCGGCCATGATTACGGCCAGTTCGACGCTGCGAGCCGGGACCAGCAGCGAACTCGTGGTCGATGTCACCGACTTTCTTCCCACATTCTGCGAACTTGCCGGCGTCGACGTCCCCGTGGGAATCGACGGGGTGTCGCTTGCACCGACTCTCACCGGGACGGGACACCAGCGGCAACGCGAATTCCTGATTCACGAGGCCGGTTCCAGCCATTCGATCATCCGGGGCAGGCACAAGCTCGTGGGCCCGGCCAATCTTCTTTATGACCTCAAGACTGACCCCGGCGAGTCGAACGATATTTCGGCAGATCACCCGGAACTCGTGGCGGAACTGGAAACCCTGATGCTGGGCGAGAGGGTCACCGAACCCCAGTGGTTCGCCAACACTTACCACCGGTGGACCGGGGCCGACGGAGGCGGCACGTCCGATCCCGGGAATTGGTCCGACTACATTTACGCCAACGGCGGTATGACCTACCAGACCGACAGCGGCGCACCCCGGATTTCGTGGAGTGCCACCATGGAGAACACCGGGCTCGCACCGGCCACCGCGCGTGCCGATGGGGATCTCGCGTTTCTGGGCCTCAGGATCAGCGGAGCCTCGGCGGCGGCGACGCAGACGCTCGATCTCAATTCGCAGACCCTCACCGGCCGCAACGAAGTTCGGCTTGCGGCCCATTCCGCCGTGCTCCTCGATGGCGGCATTATCGAATCGCTGCGCTGGATCGATGTGAGGGAGGACGCTACGCTCACCGGTGCGGGCACGGTTGATGCCGCCCTCTACAACCGGGGGATGATTGGCGTGACCCAATCCTCCGTCCCGACGCATCGAACGCTCAGAATCCAGGGCGATTACCATGCGTTCGCCGGTGCAATCCTCAACATCACCGTGGCCGGAGCAGGCACTCCGGGTGAGGACTTTGGGCAGCTCCTGGTGACCGGAGAGGCAACTCTGGCGGGTTCGTTGGCGGTCACGGTCGAGGCTGGAGCGGAACTCGCCCGTGATGAGACGTTCACGGTTCTGACTGCCGGAGGCCTCCATGGCACGTTCGCGAATGCCGACCGCGTCGTGGTCGGCAGTGATGGGACACGCTTTCAGATCGGCTACTCGGCCAACTCGGTGACCCTCACCGTCGATGGGACCACCTCTCGCGGCACTCCCTGCTCGTGGATTGAGTTTCACAACCTTGATGGAGCCGACCCCGAAGCTGTCGATCTCCTCGATCACGACGGCGATGGCATGCTGGCCTGGGAAGAATACCTGGCCGGAACCGACCCCCGTGATCCGCATTCGCTGCTCTCGGTGAAGGTGGAGTCCGCTGCAGGGGGCGCGGATGGCTTCACCCTTCGCTGGTCCAGCACGGCGGGAAGGATCTACCGGGTCCTGAGCAGCACGGACCTCCGCATTCTCACTCCCCACGCGGGTCCAATTGCCGCCACCCCGCCCGAAAATTTCATGCCGATCTCCGAGACCGGCATGCCCCGGCAGTTCTTCCTTGTTTCGGTAGAGATACCTTGACCGGGGGCAATTCCGAAGAACGCCTTGCAGATCCGCAGGCGGAGTCAGGGCTCCCTGACGGGCAGGTTGCAGCGCACACGGAAGAACCGGTGACCTGGCAGCGCTGACACGGTCCGGATCGTGCGATAAGTCACGAATTCTGTTCCCGTTCCGTCGTAGGGGTTGACCCTGCTCACCTCGACCATCGCGTCAGGTCCACTCGACCACGTGCCAAGCGCTTCGCTCATTTCGACGACACTGCGCAAGCCGCCCGCATTTCCGAGCCGGCGGCGGAAGGTGATTGAGAAATGCTGATCGCCACGATCCTCCAGGAGGGCTGTCGTGAAATGCGGTTGACTGCCTCGTTCCCCGGAGTGCGCGCCCAGTGCGTATTCGATCATCTCGACAGATGAGTCACCGTCCGTGTCATCGAGAGGGCCGGGGGAATAGTCCCCACCGAACATTTCATCTTCCCAGAAATCGCTTAAGCTGTCGCCATCGGCATCTTCGAGCTCTGCAATCGAGAGGAGGAGAGCCTTGAGTTGAGTCCTGTTGACCTCGAGTGCAAGATTGTAGGTGGTCAGGTTGAATGCCGCGATCGGACGTTCGTTGGCAGGGTTCAGGATGATCACGTCTCGAAACACGGGGCTCCAGGATTCGCGGACATTCGATTCAACCGTGTCCTGTAACCATGGGAGGTCGTTGTCGGCTGAGACCAGGTTGTTGGCGCTTGTGTCGCTGAGGTTCCAATTGATGCCAAGGATTTCTATCTTGTAATCGGGAGTCGCTTCGGCGGCCAACTCGGTGGCGATCTGTTGCAGGAAACCAAACTGGCTCCGGCAGTATCCTCATGTTGCTGATCCGAAGTAATAGGCCGACACCTGATGACGGTAATCACGTGGAGACACTGAATTGCCGAAACGGGGCGAGCTTGGGTTCTGATCCACAAGCGAGAAATCCGGAATCGGTTCGGCGGGAAGCACGGAGGCCGTGACCCATAGTCCCAACACGATGGAAAAGGAGGAGAAGAACGAACTCTGTATCATGGCAGGGGATGAATGCTGCAGTGAGAGGAAAGGGCGGTCTGGTGAAGAATCCCGGGCGATCAGAGGGTGCCCGGTGGTGCGCGAAGGGTGCGTTTCTATTGCCGTAAGAATAGAAGCCAGCCCCTTCTCGCCAAGGTTTTATTGGTCGCCTTGGGTCGTGCCGGGCTTCACCTCCTTGAAAGTCGATTGATCCGGGTTAGGGCGCGGCTGCTTCCACCTTCACATTGTCGATGGCGAGTCCACTGAAGGCATCCGCGCTGCTGTCGCTCACGAAGGTGAACTCAATGTGAAGATTCTCACCAATGGCCTCGGCCGGGACCTGGACACTGATGCTGGTGTAGTCGGTATCGAAGGCTGTCATGTCCAGGGCTACGGACACCCCGAGCTGCACCTGGTCAGCCGCCCGCAGGAAGCGCACCTCGGCGGTGTCGGCGAATCCATCCGCATCCCGGAAGGCCTCAAAGCTCAGGATCGCTCCGGGCACGCCGGTCAGATCAATGGCAGGCGAGCGGAGGGAGATGTCGGAGTCGGTTCCGTAATCGCCCAGGTTGGTGCACCAGGCGGTGGCGGAATCTCCGGCCCCGGTCAGGGGACCAGTGCTACCATTGGGACTACCCCGCTCCCAGTTGGTGTTGCCGTTGGCGTCGTTGACAATGGCAGTCCACCCCGTATCGCTCTCCAGGTCGTCCTCGAAGAGGGCCGGAAGCCCTTCTTCACGCACGACCAGGTATCCGGTCTCCGGGAAGGGC
>DLRK01000007.1:10096-12939 GCA_002501065.1 Akkermansiaceae bacterium UBA7890 | reverse complement strand
GACCAACTGGTTGATCCGCAACTTGTCCTTGATGCGACCGCCTACACCAGTATCCGGTATCTCGCCATTGATCATGATTCCAATTGGGGCGGCGATGCCGCTCCCACTTTGCTGGGCCATATTCAGATCGATGGGACTCAAGTTCCAGAGCCGACGACGTTTGGTTTGCTTGGTCTTGGCGGTATGTTCCTTCTCAGAAGAAGGAAACGCTAGGATTTTGTAAGGCCCATCGGGCAGCGTCGAGGGCGAGAATGCGTCAGCATCCGAGCCCGGAAGGCCGCCCCTCGAGCCTGCGGCGGCCATCGGGGGCAGCCCCTCCCACAGCGAGCAGCCTCTGCGCAGGGGTGGCCGGCGTGTTTGGGCCTAGACAGGTTGTTCTACAGTGTGTGGCTGTCCTAATATCCAGACTCAAGCAAGTGGCGACAGCGGAGAACGTCAATCGTCAGTTTCAATCTGAACCTAACCTAACAAAAGCAAACTCCTAACGATGACCTGAATTATGAAGAAATTATTTACAAGTCTGGTTATCGGGATCGCACTGATGATGTCGGTGGCTAGTGCGGCTACTCAGATTACCGGGATCACGGCATCCGCGCGAAATGCTTGGCACCTTACCGAGGCTGCAGGCTTGATCAGAGCGGATAGAGAGGTCGGAGAGCAGTTCATGGCTAACAAGTGGGATGCGACGCCCTGGGATCATTTTTATGGTTCTGGTGGAGACCCTGCAGACGCTTGGGTCATGTTTGATCTGGGCCAAGAGTACGACCTGGACGAAATCAGGCTCTGGAACGCGGATATCGCTCATGGCGACGCTGGCTTGATGGGTTGGTACGTCAGGAATATGTCGATCCATGTAGCCGGTGAGGGCGCTACTCTGCCTTCGATGGCTGACGGATTGGGGGATTATTTCACGGACGCCAGTTGGACAAACATATGGGACGGTGATTTGGCTCAGGGACCTGGGGGAACGGCTATTGCCCAAAACGAACTGGTTGATCCGCAACTTATCCTTGATGCGACCGGTAACAACGGTGTCCGGTATGTCGCCATTGATATTGATTCCAGGTATGACGGCGCTAACGGTCCCGCTCTGCTGGGCCATATTCAGATCCATGGGGTTCAAAGCGACGAGATTGCCAATATCTCAGCTATCCGGACCGCCCTCCACTTCGTCGAGTTCGAGGTCACAGACGTCGGGGCGAGTGAACTTCTGCCGGGAACAGTCAGCCTCAGCCTGGACGGTAACGATGTGACGGCGGGACTGAGCGTCGACAAGGACGGTGGTGTCACGACCATCCGCCACGAGCAGAACCCGCAGTTCCTGTTTGGCGCGACCATCATGTACGAGTTCTCCGCGATGGATAGTATCGGGCAAGATGTCGAAAAGTCTGGGGAATTCAAAACCCTGGACCCGGACATCACGGTCAGCAACGGGCTCAATTTCCTCGAGTTCAACATCAGGGACGTCGGGGCGAGCGTCCTCCAGCCGGGAACCATCAGTGTCACGATCGACGGCACCAATGTGACTGGCGGACTGACTGTAAACAAAGTCGGCGACGTCACGACGGTCCGCCACGACGAGGTTCCACAATTCGCCTTTGGCGCAACCGTCAACTACATATTCGCCGCCGAGGACAGCCTCGGGCAAATGATCCAGCTCGACGACAGTTTCATGGTCGCACTGAGGCCGGCGGTGGCTAGTGCGGCTACTCAGATTACCGGGATCACGGGAACCGCGCGATCGAGTTTCCACATTACCACCCCTTTTCACATGATCGACCCGACGAGACAGTCCGGGGATCAGGCCATGGCAGGGGATTGGGATCCCCACGTTTCCATACCAGTCCAACCGGATACCGCATGGCCGTGGACGGACAATGGAAACACTGACAGCATCTGGCTCATGTTTGATCTGGGCCAAGAGTACGACCTGGAAGAAATCAGGCTCTGGAACCTGGATATCACCCATGGCGACGCTGGAACTACGGGTTGGCACGTCGAGAATATGTCGATCCATGTAGCCGGTGATGACGCTGTTCTGCCTTCGACGGCCACTGGATTGGGGAATTATTTCACGGACGCCAGTTGGACAAACATATGGGACGGTGATTTGGCTCATGGACCTGAATGGAACGAGTTAGTCGCAGGTCAACTGATTGATCCGGAACTTGTCGTTAATGCGACCGCCTACAAAGGTGTCCGGTATGTCGCCATTGATGTTGATTCCAATTATAGAGGCGATAATGGTTTGACAGGCATGCAGGCTATTCAGATTTATGGGGTTCCAGGAAACGCGCCGCCCGCCTTCGCCATCACCGATATCAACTTTAACAGTGCCACCAGCGAACTCAATATCAGCTGGGAGAGCGATCTCGGCTTCCTCTACAACATCCGTGGAGATTCAGAGCCTGCCGATGCCGGCGATCCCGCGACCTGGGGAGTGATTCTCGAAAACATCGAGGCTACTCCACCCATAAACACCTCGGTCATTCCAATTGATCCAGGAGCCAATCCCCTCTCTCTCTTTGTGGTGGAAAGATTCCTGAAGCCCCCTGTCACCATCCTCGCAGAGAACTTCGACGACGGTGACCCCGGATGGACCACCGGGTTCGCTCCCGCCGACCTGTCCATGAACACAGTGTGGGAACTCGGCAACCCGAGTGGAGGCCTGTTGACAGGACCACCGAATGCCTTCAGCGGAGCCAACTGCTATGGGACCAACATTGGGACCAACTACGGGATCGAATCCAATACCTGGCTGCGTTCACCCTCCATCACCCTCCAGGCCATGCCCTTTGCCAATCTCTCCTTCCGGCAGTGGCTCGATATCGATCCCTTTGAAA
>DLRK01000007.1:1235-9711 GCA_002501065.1 Akkermansiaceae bacterium UBA7890 | reverse complement strand
CTGGGAGTGATCGACATGAACATCTCGGGACTCGACCCGGTCGAGTGGACGGAGTTCTCGGGAGAGTTTCCCGCCGCTGCCCTCGGGCAGGAGGTTATCCTGGAGTTCCGGTTTCTCAGCGACAACGACGACAGCTTCGACCAGTCCGGCTGGTATATCGACGACGTCGCTGTTTCCGCCCCGGCCCCGTAGGTATTTCCCTTCGATTTTTCGCAGGACATCCAACAGAGACGGCGGCGCTTTCGGGCACCGCCGTTTCTTCTTTCCCGGAAGCAGGGTCGTCCGGTCAGGTGACGCCCTTTAACGCTACCGTTGAGAGTGACCTGAACATCGGCACGATCTTCACGAACCCGCTGCACACGGTCTCGTGACGCTGATCGGATTTGTTCGCGCCGTGAACAGCGGCGGCGGAACCGAGATCGTGACCTACCGCTCCGCGACGCTCTTCGGAACCGAAAAGCGAGAATTCATGCGCCTGGTGGCAATGTTGAAGCAGGCAAATACCAGAGATCGCCCGATACGCTCGCAGGCTTGCCCTTGTCCTCGCACCCTGCTTCCTGCACCCTGATGGGTGTCTGCTTCCCCTGCCTCCGGTAGCGTGGCAAAAGTACGTCATCGATATCCAGGCGCCGAAATTCGACAAAGACGGCAAGAAGGTGGCCAATGCGAAGCTTCTCAAAGTCGAATTGAATGGCACCGTCATTCAGAAGGATGTCGAAATGAAGGGGCCGACGCCGGCGGGGATGACGGGCAAGGAGGCGGCAGAGGGGCCGGTGATGTTCCAGGGCGATCATGCCGCGGTGGCGTTCCGCAACCTCAAGGTGACCCCGATGGAGTTCGGCAAGTGATCCGACGTTAGGCTTAAGGCACCGGCATTCGGGTCAGGTAGCTTTCAGCATAGCTAAGCTACGAGCGGACGCCGAACCTACGACCGGATCATATCCCGCTGTTCCCTGAGCGCTTTCGATAATCGCGGGGCGACTCGGCGGAGGAGCGGCGGAATTGAACATTGAAGTGGGACAGGTTGCGGAAGCCTGACGCGAAGGCGATCTCGGTGATCGATTCGTTGGTTTCGGCGAGAAGGCGCTTGGCGTTGACGATGCGGACCTCGTTGAGGAAGGCGGTCAGGGATCGCCCGGTGTGGCTCTTGAAGTGGCGGCTGAAGGTCGGTTTGCTCATGCGGGTAACCTCGAGCAGGTCGTTGATGCCGATCTCCTTTTCGAGGTTGTTGAGGATGAAGCTGACCGCGTGGCTGATGACGGGCATGTTCTGTTCCTGATGGATCAGCATTAGATTGGAGTCGGAGAGGCGGATCTGTTCGTGTTTGGGGACGTCGGCCAACTCGGCGAGCACTTCGATGAACTTGGCCAGCCTGCCGAGCATCGGCAGGTTGGCGAGCGCCCGCATCGCGTGCTCGATCCGCTGTACTACGGGGCCGGTAAAGCGGATTCCAAAATTCGCATCTTGCAGCATTGTCTCCAACGCTCGCATCTCGTGGAGCTGGCCCAGCGGGTGATTCGAATCGAGGACGAACTGAAGGGCGAAGCCCGAAGACGTGCCCAGATCAGGCCAGCAGTGCGGCAGGTTCGGGCCGATAAGGACGAGGTCCGGAGATTGGATATTCTCCACGTGATCGCCGACGAAACACTTGCCCTTCCCCTTGGAGACCAAGGTCAGTTCGTATTCCGGATGGAAGTGCCATTGGTCTCCCCTGCCGGCCAATTTCAGCCGCGAGCCGTCCGCCCGACACCGGACGATATCGGAGAGATTGTCGGTCCATGTGAGGAAGCGAAACGATTTCCTCGGCTCCAGACCGATCTGTTCAAGCGCAAGCGCCATATCGAGATTTGCTTATCTGAGTATCACATAATCCGGCGCAATGTCACATATTATGAGACGAAAACATTGTTTTTTGGGTGGATCGGGGTAGTGGCGCCGACAGCATTCTGTCTGACTCTAGCGGCATTGCTGTCACCGGGTTGGTTGCGGACGCAGGGGCATCGACGGCGGTTTCCCCCAACGATGTCACCCTCGGGGGGCTCCGCCACCGGGGCCGGCTCGGCCTTTCGGAATCTGATCCACGCGCCGTTGTGTGGGGGGAGGGAGTGTTACGAATTTGTTCCAACCGCTAACCGGCAGCCAATCTGCCGATATCTCCGGAACCTCGAACTGCGATCTCACCGGCCTCGACGCGGGGAGGACCTACACGGTAGGGTGGCGAAGCAGATCCTGGCGCAGGTAGCAAGATGATCCAGAAGATGAGAACGATACATTTGAGCACGGGCATCTTTTTCGGGGTTTGCGGCGCCGAACTGTCCGCCCAGTACGACGCGACGGCGCTGCGGTCCCCGTTGGCTGTCGAGGAGCATTTCCAGACCAGTCTCGGCAGGGTGGGGCACCGCTTCGAGGCTGCGCCGATCAACAAGTTCCGGCTGTACGATTTCTATGCGCGGCAGGCCGCATACCATCTTGGTCAGGGCGCGGCCAAGGCACCAGACTTTCTCCTTCCCTATCCCGGTCTCCAGGGCGGGCGGCAGGGGCATTGGGGGAACACCAACGAGCCGCGCTATTCAGCGGTGACCGACCGCACCGAGGAACCGGGTTACCACCGGCTGATGGTCCGGAGCGGTGGCCACTTCATCAGTTTCAACCCGGGTGCAAATAGGCCGGAAAAGGCCCTCTGCGTGTTCGATGCCGCAGGTCTGAATTTGAACCGGGTCGTGATCGACGCGGTGCAGTACACCCCACTGCACAACTTTTCGTATCTCGTCGATCGCTTCGGCTTCAACATGGCGGAACGGGGTCGTGGGTATCTCGTGAACAAGGGGGCTGAATGGGCTGACGCTACGGGCCGCCCGCTGTCGATCACCAACCGTGGGTACTATGTGCATGGGGAGGATGTGATTTACCGCCGTAACCTGAGCGCGGGCGATTACCTGGAGATGTCGCAGTTGGATTACATCGGAGATACCCCGGTTTTCCGGAGGGTTTTCGAGTGGGGGTGCACTTCGCCACCGTCGGTGTTTCGACTTCCTCAACCAGGTGCGGAATTCAAAGAGGAGGGTGCCGCGCTGGAGTTTTCAGAGAAGGGGGGATCGGCGAGAGCCATTATCAAGGGGGCGAAGTTTTCCGTGATCCACGAAGTGCGTGGAGCGGCAGGTGCCAAGTTTGTGGGGCAAGGCGAGGGTCTCACGGTCGAGTTCCCGGGGAGCCGGGCCGGCGACCGCTGGCAGGTGAGCAGTTGGGTCGCGCCTGTGGGTGCGGCCGACGGGGTGGCCCCGCCAGGGGGCATTGCCAAGCTTTCGGATCGACTGCGCGGGGGTGGATCGTACTTCGCTCAGGCCGCGATGGCGAAAGGGGGCGTCGATGCCGATCCTGCGGCGGCGGGCTCGGGATACGCGCTCGATGACATCCCGGTTCCTGTGAAGAACCCCTATGGGGTGCCGATGACCACTTCGGGCTTGGCCTTTGATGCGGATGGCGTCGCCTACATTTCCACACTCGTCGGTGATATCTGGAGGGTCACCGGGCTCGATGGCGAGTTGGGCGCGGTCACTTGGAAGCGATTTGCATCGGGGATCTCGCTGCCGCTCGGCTTGGAGATGGTCGACGGTGTGCTCTACGTTCTCGGTGAAGGCGGGATCACCCGCCTTCACGACTACAACCTGGACGGCGAGGCCGACTATTACGAGCGTTTCACCAAGATGGTGGTGCAGCTCGGCGGGCCGGGATCCGGGAACCAGAACCTTGAGCGCGATGCCGCAGGGAATTTCTATGTGTGTGGTTGTGCCGGCGTGATCAAGATCAGCCCGGACGGTGAGAAGATGGAAGTCGTTTCGGCCGGTGCGCGAAACTCGCTGGGGCTCGGCCTGCGGCCAGACGGGCTCGCTTTGTCGGACTCGTCTGAAGGCTCCCCCAACAATGGCACCTGCACGATCTATGAGTCGAACCACCCGGAGAACGAGGGCTCAGTGTCGCATCTGAAGCGCATCCTCTATCTGCCGCGGGGCGTCGACAACTCACCAGGCAGCCGCACCTTCATGAACGACCCTAGGTTCGGTCCGCTCGGGAAATGCATCATCGGAACCAGCTATGGTTCTGGGCGCCTCTATCACATCTTGCGTGATCCGAACCACGGGACCCCACAGGCGGCGATGATGCTGCTCCCCATGGAGGTCTCCAGCGGCGCGGCCCGGGTCGCGATCAACCCGAAGGACGGGCAGGTCTACGTGGTCGGGTTCGATGGTTGGGGCGATTTCGCGGTGGAGGAGGGGAGCTTCAACCGCATCCGCTATACGGGGGAGCCCTGCCTGAAACCGGTGGCGTGGAAGGCCTACAAGAACGGCATCTCCGTCACCTTCAACACCTCGATCGATCCGTCTTCGATCAGCGCCGACGGGCTGTTCCTCCAGCAGTGGAACTACATTGATTCCCCGGGATCCTACGGCTCGGGGGAGTACTCGGTGAAATCCCCGGACCAGCTTGGGCACGATCGAGTCGGCATCGACTCGGTCCATCTCTCCGACGACGGGAAGGAACTGTTCGTCGAAGCGCAGGCGCTCCTGCCCGCGATGTCGACGCAACTGTATAGCAAACTGAAAGCGACGAATGGCGCGGCGTTGGCCCTCAACTTGTTCGCGACCCTCAACCAGCTGAACGGCGATCACCCGAGGGGAGCCGCCTATTCCGGCGGCAAACCACTCGATCTCGTCGTCCCGACGAAACCGGGCAATGGCAATACCTACAGCAACCTGACCAATTTTTTCGACAAGCGTGCCGGCCGGGATCTCGTGAAACGCCCGGTCGCCGCCGCGGTTCCGTACAAGGCTGGCGACTTGAGTTTCGAATGGTTGAACCAGCACCTGTTCCAGAAGCAGTGCATGCCTTGCCACGGCCCGGGAATGCCGCACAATTACACGACCTACGACCGGTTGATGAAGTATGTGAACCTGGAGGTGCCCGAGAAGAGTTTCCTGCTGGGGATGATCCAATCAGAGAGCATGCCGCCGTTTCCGATGCCCACCGTCGCCCCGGAGATGAAGGCGGTGGTGTTGCAGTGGATCAGGGAGGGGGCCCCCGAGAGCGCCGCAGCCCGAGACAGCAGGATGCCCCTCTCCGCTGGCAAAACGGTCAATGTTTCGGGCGAGTGGATCGGCCGGGAGAAGGAATTGTCGAAGAACCACATCGTCGACGGGAGTTTCTCCACCATCTGGGCGGCGGCGGAGAACTCGCGCAGTGGTTGGGTCGAGATCGATCTCGGTGAGGAGCTGGAAGTTGCCAGCGCGATTCTCGACGACCGCCCCTACATGCGGGCGCGGAAGTTCGCGCTGCAGGTGAAGGAGGCGGGCGTGTGGAAGACGCTCGCCAGCGGAACGACGATCGGGGCTCGCAAGCGGCCCCAGTTCGAAGTGATCACAGCCAGGTACTTCCGCCTCAACATCGAGAGCGCCACCGACGTCCCGACCGTGTCTGAGTTCCAGTTGTACGCTCCCAAAAAATAGTATTCATATGGAAATAACGAAATTGATCGCCGTTTTCTACGTCAGCTTGTTGGCAGGGGTCGGCGCAGAGGAAGAGGACTTCGTGCCTCTGTTCAATGGCAAGGATCTCTCCGGGTGGAGGTTCTGGGGGGGGACGGCGGACTACAAGGTCGACGGGGGGACGATTCCTGGCACGACGGCAGCGGGGAGCCCCAACTCGTTCCTCTGCACCGAGGAGCACTACTTCGATTTCGACTTGCGGTTTGAGGTGAAGCTCGGGGACGACGAGCTCAACTCCGGTTGCCAGGTTCGCAGCAACACCTCGGCCGACCCAAGCGCTAAGAGCAAGGAAATGGAAAGGTTTGCAGCGCAGTTGAGGGCGGCGGGTGAAAAGGGACGGACGGAGTGGCAACTCAAAGAGGCCGTCGCAGGGGACTCAATCCAATACCGAGACGGCCTTTTCTATCAGGCCAACGAATCGGAACCATACAGCGGGTATGCAAAGAGAATGTATGATTCGGGACAAGTAAAGGGCCTGATCCAATACAAAGACGGCAAACCCGATGGCCTCGTAACGGCGTGGCGCGAGAACGGCCAGAAGCAGGCCGAAGAAACCTTCAAAGACGGCGAAGAGGTCTCAGCGAAGTACTGGAACAGCAAAGGCGAAGAGGTTGAGACGGAGGACGAGTCCCGCAAATAGCAGCACCCATCACGGTGCAGGAAACAGGGTGTGGTGCACGGGTTAGGGGTGCAGGGCACGGGTTAAGGGTGCAGCGCCCCCACTTTGTAATCGTGTATCGGGATTCGAGATCTAGGATGCAGGAACTATGAAGAAGCTGCTTCCACTGCTCAGTTGCCTGCTTCTCGTCGGCTGTGGGGAGAAGAAGGGAGTGGGTGATAACGGCCAGACCGACACGGGTTCAGCCATTGAGAAACCAACGGCTCCAAATGAAAGTGAAGCGCCCTCCGTAGATGGCGCAACGGTCGAGTTGCCTGCAAATGAGGTCGCGGACCTCCCCGCGCTGCCGGAGACTGTCACGAAGGAATTCATCATGGGACTATGGGCCAAGCCCCATGACGGGAGAGATATCATCAAAGAGTTTGCGGATGATCAGCTCCGGGAAGGAATCTGGAAGGTGATTTCAAACCGCGGTCCCCGTAGAGGAGAGATTGCTCAAACTATTGGAGCTACAATGACCCTGAAGATGATCGATCGTCGTTACCAAGTTTGGGAGTGGCGGGAAGGCGAATTCCTCTCATACACAGTGGCTACTTATGATTATGATGCTTCTAGGTACCGATGGTGGGGCGCATCGCCGGAAGAGACATCAATTTTCGAGCATTCTGGGCGACGCTATTGGCGAAACCTAATAGAATGGAAGGCTGTTAACCTTCCAGATCCGGAACTGCAGTCGACCATGCGAACGACATTCATCAGCGAGGATGGAAAGAGGTTCAAGGTGATCGGAAAGGCCAAGCGTAACGGCGAGGTGGTGAGTTACTCGACGAGTGAATTTAGTTGGCATTCTGAATTGCCGGAGGAGCACAGGTCGCGGGAAGCTAAGTGATTTATTTTGTCTTTTCGTCACAGCCGCAGCTCACCCCATCACGGTGCAGGAACCAGGGTGCGGTGCACGAGGCCCTCCGACGGCATTTCCTGAGCTTACGAGAGCATCTTGACTATTTCATTGACCACCTCATGTTGAGCGCGTGAGCAATACACGCCTTCTTTGGGTTGGCTACATCCTCCTGCTTGCCGGGATGGTTGGATTGCTTCTCACCACTGTTGGAGTGATTGGATCCTACAGGGAGGTGGGTTCCGGGACCACTTCTGCACATGACCTTGCCCAGGATATCAGCGGAGTGCTGTCCCCGGCCGTAATCGGAGCTCCGCTTGCCCTGATCGGGCTGATACTCGTGTTGTGCGATTTTTTCTTTTTCCGGCCCTCTCGACGAGGACAGGCCTGATTTCTCTCCGCATCAGGGTGCAGGGTGAGGGATCACTGCACACTGAACCGGAAGAAGGCGAAGCGGCCTCCCGTCATCGTTTCTTACCGATCGATCGGTCCAGGAACTGGTAGAACTTATCGGTCGCAGGATCATCGTTCTTTCCCAAATCGTTATTCAGCTGGCGGTGGTTAGAATCCTCCTTGCCAAATGACTCGACCGGAATCCCCGATTTCGTCAACGCTTCCTGGAGACATTTCGCCTGGGCGCTCGTATTTGGATTGCCAGAGAAATAGAGGATGAGAAAGGGCGGGATATTCTTATCCTTCGCGACGTGTGTGACCGCCGAGAAGTTGGCGTGCTTCTTCGGGTCGTTTCCGAACTTCTGCCGGTGCCCGAAGGTGGGGAGTTGGCCTCCGTACAATTGCTGACGCAATTCTGCCGTCGTGATAATCTTGGGGATGTCGTAAGTGTCGCCGTCTACCGGCACGCATCCTTCGAGAACATTGAAGGAGACATTCTCTTTCTTCAGGTAGAGGTCATCGGTGCAGATCAGCGCCGCGAGCTGGGCACCAGCCGAATGCCCGCCGACGAAGATCCGTTCCGGATCACCTCCAAATCTGGCGATGTTTCCGTGTACCCAACCGAGCGCCTTGGCGACATCACGGATCAGCACGTCCATCTTTACGCCGGGCAGGAGTCGATAATTGGTCGAAACAAAGATGAACCCACGTTCCGTCAACACCTTGGGTTTCAATCCGACATCGCTCTTGTCCCCGGCCTGCCATCCCCCGCCGTGAATCCAGAACATGACGGGAAGATGCTTTTTAGTCGATTCAACAGGGGTGTAGACGTCGAGGACCTGGCGTTCATGACCGGGTTCCGCATAGGGAATGTCAGCTTTCAGTTTCTGGGCCAATGCAAGATTAGAAAGGAACAGAAGCGAGAGCGCAAGAAGGGCAGAGAACGATTTCACGATGCCCAAGCCTACCATGCCGCGCGAAGCAGGGGAAGTAGTCACCCCACCCATCACGGTGCAGGAACCAGGG
>DLRK01000007.1:0-888 GCA_002501065.1 Akkermansiaceae bacterium UBA7890 | reverse complement strand
GCAAAGGTGCAGGAAGCAGGGTGGTTTGGCTTTGCCCCCCGCGCCTGGGAGATTTTCGTGAGGGAGCCATTTCGCCTCAGGATTTCAGTTCGGTCGAACTGGAAGAGGGGGAGGCAACCATCCGCTGCTGCATCCCAGCGAGGATACTCTCGAGTTCATTGAGTCGCTGTATGGTGGCAAGGTATTTCACGCATATGACGAGTCCCCCAAAGAAGCAGAGCAATAACCCAAGGCTCCCCAATCCCAGTCCTGCAACAGCAACAATGACCACGCTCTCCCAATAATCAAACTTCGGCAAGCCTCCTATGAAGGCTCCGGTGAGGGAGAGAGTGAGGGTAGAGAATCCTACCAGGAGCGTAATCGTCCCCGAATTTCTTGCGAATTGAATCATTCTCGCGGCCCCGACCACGCACGCAAGGGAGACTAACAGAGCAATAAGACAAATAACCATTCCCACAGGATCCATCATAGTCAGGCGAAACTGCCATGGGTGCTAGGCGTCTGCAAGACCCCGCTTTCCGACTAGGAGATGGGTGCGGTAGGGATTGGCGACAATGAAATTCTGCGTAATCACGGCCTTTGCGCTGGTAGCGCTTCTTTCCTCTTGCTCCTTTCGCTCATCCCACCACTCCGTAGCCGAATATGAGTCGGCCCGCTCAGCCCGAGAATTCATAAGCGCTGAATCCTGCCAAAAGCGCATGACTGAAATTGAAGCGGCACACAGGGGCCGGGGAAGTGATCCTGAGTCGTATGAGGCGCGCATGAATGAAATCGAGAGGGCGCGGGCACTGCGTTTGAACTCTGTGTATCCTGACTAATCTCTCCCCGCTTGCCCTCCTGCGCCTGGGGGACTAGGCATCAGGTATGAAGATACTCGTCCTGCTGTTT
>DLRK01000116.1 GCA_002501065.1 Akkermansiaceae bacterium UBA7890 | reverse complement strand
CTGTAGAAGAGCGTCGGGCTTTTCCTCCTTCATGGCATCAAGGAAGGCCTTCAGTCGCGCCGGGCCATCATGCATCACGTCCTGGTGCAGGTCGGCAATCATGCCGAGCTTGATGGGGTTTTTGATTTTCGCCAGAGCAGCCATGACCTGACGGGGCAGAATGATCGAGGTCGCCACCACGCCAGTGGCGTGGAAGAAATCACGTCTTGATGAGATGAGTTTTTTCTTCATCAATTTTCTGGGAAGGTGTCTTTACCTTACACGCCTTATTTAAGGATGCACTCCGGATTCGGCAACTTCGGAACCGGGGCCTTGGTATTCTTTTGCCAGGCATCCATCTCCGCGCGCAACCGGGCGGCGCGGTCCGGCATTTCCTTTGCCAGGTTCTTCCTCTCGCCCGGGTCCTCCTTGAGGTTGTAGAGGGCGATGGAGTCGTCCTCGTGGAACTCGATGAGTTTCCACTGATCGTGCAGCAAGCTGGTGGAGGGGAATCCACGCCAGGAGTAGGTTTTTCCACGAGGCAATCGAATGTCCAGGCCCCTTCCCTGCAGATACAGGGGGTAGTGCCAGAAGATGCTGCGCTCCGCGATGTTTTCGCCCCGCAACAGGGGAGAAATGTCGACGCCGTCGATTGGTTGCTTGGCGGGTAATTCACCACCGGCCAGCGACGAAAAGGTGGGGAGAAAGTCGACGCTGGTGATCGGGGTCTCGCAAGTCGTTTCGGGCTTGATTTTTCCGGTCCAGCGCATGCAGGTGGCAACCCGCACGCCGGCCTCGAAGAGTGATCCCTTCTGCCCACGCAGAGGGGCAAGCTGGGAAACCTTGGGCAATCCCCCATTGTCGCTGCTGAAGACGATCAGGGTGCTCTCCGCGAGCTTGAGTTCATCGACCTTGTCCGCCACCCGCCCAACGGATCGATCGACGGCCTCGATCATGGCCGCATAGACAGGGTTGAAGCGCGCACGCGCACTTGCCGGGAGAGCAGCCAGTTTCTCCTTATAGCGCTCCGTGACCTCCTTGCGGGCCCGGTGCGGGCCGTGGACGTCCCAGTGCGTGAGGTAAAGAAAGAAAGGACCATCGCGGTTTTTCTCGATGAACTGCAAGGCGCGGTCCGTCATTTGTTCGGCCACGTCCACGTTGCCGTAGAACTTGCCCCCGGGGCCGCCTTTACCGTTGGCCGTGCTGAGGTGAAAGCCCTGGACGTCCTCGCCCAAGTGCCACTTGCCAATCCTCGCTGTTCGGTAGCCCGCCTTGCCGAGCACTTCCGGAATACAAACGAAGGAGGGATCGAGCGAGTTGTTGATGGGAAACTGGGCCGCGGCCTTCTTTTTCAATGCCTGGTCCTTTCGTTCCCTTGCCGGTACCAGCAGGCGCATGTATTTGGGATTCCCCTTGGACACGCCACCCGGAGTGTAGATCTGGTGGCGGGGCGTATAGGTGCCCGACATCAGGCAGGCCCGGGTGGGGGCGCAGTTCGGGCCACCGGAGTAGGCTGAGGTGAACTTCATGCCCTGCCTGGCGAGTCGATCGATATTGGGCGTCTCGAAGAATTCGCACCCCATGAACCCGACGTCCTTCCAGCCGAGGTCATCAGCGAGGATGAAGATGAGGTTGGGTTGCCTGATCTTTTGAGCATGCGATTCGGCTAGCAGGAAACCAGCGAGAAAGAATGCGAACAGAGTGCGAATATTCATCAGCGCCTTTTATTTATCCCGGGTTTATTTCCGACCTGCACGGCGTTGGCGTTCGGATCTGGTCTTGAACTCGGGGGCGGCTTTCCGGGGCAGCCAGCGGGAGAGTTCCTTGATGACCGCTTGGTGGGCCGGATCCTTTGCGAGGTTGTGGAATTCGTCGGAGTCGGTTCGATGATCATAGAGCTCCTTGGCGTCGTCCTCATAGACAATCAGCCGCCAATCCCGGGAACGAATCGAGTGATTGCCAAAATACGAAGAGGTGATCGCCGGCCGGTCTCTCTGCATCGTCGGATCGCTGAGTTGAGGACCCAGGGAAAGCCCCTCGAGGTGGGGGTTTTCCGGCAGCTCGGACAGCTCGATCAGCGTCGGGTAGATGTCGAGCAGGCTGGCAGGCTCCGGGCACGATTCACCGGGCTTGATCCCAGGCCCGGCAAAGAGGAGCGGAACCCGCGTGGACTCCTCCCACAGGGTGCGCTTGGCCCAATGGTCTTTTTCGCCGAGGTGAAATCCGTGATCGCTCCACAGCACGATCAGGGTCTTCCCGGCGTGGGGACTTGATTTCAGGGCATCCAGGACGATGCCCACGCAATGATCGACAAAACTGATGGATGCCAGGTAGGCCTGCGTCAGGCTTCGCTGCTTGCCGTGCTCGACTACCTGGGCATGGGTCGGCGCCACTGCATAGTTGTTGATGCCGAGGAAGTTCTCTGGAACATCGCTGAGATCTGATTTCGGAGTCCGTGGCAACGTCAACGATTCGGCATCGTAGAGGTCAAACCACCTGGGTGGAACAAAGAGAGGAACATGGGGGCGATAGAAGCCAATCGACATGAAGAATGGTTGTTCATAATCCTCCTGGAGCGCTGCGGCCGCTTTCTTCGCCAGCTGGACGTCAGCCATCTCGGCGTCCTTTTCCGGATACGCCCCCCAATCCCACGCACCGCTCCACTCAGAGGGACGGCTCATCAGTTTGCCGGGCCTGGGACTTCGCTTGCGGCCGAGAGACCGGTCAATCGCGCCCGCTAACCTCCCACTGAAACCGTGGTGCAGCACCTTTCCCCCTGACAGGGTGTAATAGCCATTGTCCTTGAAGTATTGCTGAATGGTGGGGACCTCGGCGAGGGCAGGCAGTTCCTCATATCTGGGACCGAGTTCGTAACTGCCGTGGGTCGTTGCCGCGACGCCCGACATCACGCTCGCCCGCGAGGCCGAACAGACCGGAACAGCGCAATGAGCGTTGGAGAAATTTCGACCCCGCTTTGCCAGGGCATCCATGTGAGGAGTGACCGCCTGGGGATGGCCCCCGAGAAAACCGGTCCAGTCATTGAGATCGTCGATGCTGATCAACAGGACGTTGGGACGTTCAACTGCGCAGGCGGCACTGGCGAAAACCAGGAAAAGGACTGACCGGAACGCAGAAGGTGTCATTTGGCTGTTAAGATGGATAAACGCCATTAACCCTTGAGCCAATCCATGTCCTCCTGGCTGCTCCCAAAGCTGCCCAGGTCGACATTGTGCTTGTGCAGCAGTTCCAGGTAGAGGTTGCAGAGCGGAGTAGGTTTCTCGAGCACGGTATGGGTCTGGTGCCGGTAGCCACCACCCGCCACGATCATGGGCAGGTTGTTGCAGGTGTGGTTGGAGGAGTCCCCGAAGTTGCTGCCCATCACCACGGTAGTGTGATCGAGCAGAGTCCCCCCCTCTTCCTTGATCTGGTCCATCTCAAAAAGGAAACGGTCAAAATGCCTGAGGGTGTCGATCTCGATCCGGCTTAGCCTGGCAATCATCTCCGGCTTGCCACCATGGTGAGACAGGGTATGCCACCCCCCGGTGGCTCCGGGCACCTTGATGGCACCGTAGATCCAGTCCATGGAGAGGGTCATGACCCGGGTCGAATCGGTCTGGAAAGCCAGTTTCGCCAACTCGAAAAGATTCCTGACCTTGGTGGAGAAGGCGAATTCCCTGTCGCTGCTCAGGGATTTTGCAACCTTGGGCTTCTCGGTGTTCAACCAGAACTTCTCATGGTTCAACTGGGTTTCCAGTTCCGCGATCACCGCCTGATAACCGTCCAGCTTGCCTGACTTTGCACCACGCTTGCGGAGCTGGACCAGGTCGCGACGAAGGCAGTCCAGGACATCCTGATCATTCCTGAGTTGCTGCTTTTTCGATTGCAGATCCTCTTCCTCAAAAAGCATCTCAAAGATCTTTTCCTCATCGTGCATCGGGGGAACAGCAGAACCACGATCATTCCAGGAACATCCCCAGCCCCGGTCGTAGATGCTGAAATGAAGAGAAGGAAACCGGGTGTCTCCCCCCATCTGCCGGGCCAGCACCTGATCCAGGGAAGCGCCGTTCACAAAGTTGGAGGATTCCGGGCTCGGAGTTCCCGTGAGGAACGACTTTTCCGAGTCGTGATTACTGGTCTCCATGCCAGGATGAAAGAGGTTCTGGAAAACCGTCATTTTCTCCTTCGTCTTCATGCCCTTGAGATACTCGGACGTTGCAAGTTCTCCCTGCTTCCGGGGAAAGAAGTAGGGTTCATGGAACCCCAGGCAACTGCAGATGAAAATGATCCGTTTCGGGGGCGGCTTCTTCCTGGACTCAGCGCGCAGGCTCAGCGAACTCACCGCCAGGGGGAGAGCCGCGCCGACCTTGAGGAACTCTTTTCTGCTGATCCTTCTCATTCCTGCTCTCCTGTCAGTGAATAGACCAGCACCTTTCTCATCAAGTCCTTCATGCGGCATTCCTGTGCAATCTCCGGAATCATGAGGAAGAGGTGCAGTCGCTGTTTCAGGCTCGGCCGGTAGCCATTGGCGTATTCGAAGAACTTCTTGGTGAAATTATAGGCAACCTTCTTATGGTCGGACAACAGGATCTTCTTGAGCCCGAACACATCCTCGAACCCGGTCTTGCCGAGCTCTCCCGACGCATCCACCTCTCCAGCCAGGTGGTAGTAACCCTGCACCCGGAACTGGAAGGTTCCGCGGTGAGGGTTCTGCACCCGGTACTTCGTTCGCCACTGCCCCGTGGCATCAAAATTCTCAAGGGCGAACCCGTAGGGATCAATGCCCTTGTGGCAGGCATAACAGGCCTTGTTCTTCTTGTGTGCCTCAATCTGTTCCCGCAGCGAGGTCGCCCTGCTGACATCCGGCTCAATCTCCTTCACGTTCTCCGGGGGAGGAGAAAGGGTGACCCCTGCGATATTCTTGGAAATCCATGCCCCGCGAAGGATGGGAGAGGTATCAAAACCATCCGCCGTGACCTTCAATACACTGCCCATGGTCAACAACCCTCCTCGCGGAACCCCGGGTCCGAATGAAACCCTGCGCATCCGTTGCCCGATCACGCCCTCGATGCCATAGTGCCGGGCCAGCCTCTGGTTCAGGAACGAGAAATCAGAATCAATCAAGTGATCCACGGGCAGATTCTCCTGAATCAGATGATTGAGGTAGGATTCGGTCTCAATCGGCAGGTAATGATTCAGCAGGTCGTCATATAAGGGATAAAGCTTGAGAGATGGGCTTACCTTGTTGAACGAGCGCAGGTTGAGCCACTGGTCGCAGAACGAATGGATCATGCGTCCGCTCCTGCCGTCCTCCAGCATCCGGTCGATCTGCTCCTCAAGCGTCTTTCCGGAGAGCTCGTCCGGTTTTGCGAGACCGAGGAGTTCCTCGTCAGGAACCGAAAGCCAGAGGATCCGGGAAAGATTCGCCGCCACCGCGTAGGATCGGTTTTCATGCTCTCCCGGAGCCATCAGGAACCGGTGAGAACAGACAATCGCCTTCAACCCGGCCCTGGCCGCCCTGACGAAATCGCCCTGCCGCTCCAGGGCGTTGATACTCAGCTGATAGTAGGGAGCCAGCTCCTCTTCGGACAGCCTCGCCGAGAAGGCCTTCCCGGCAAAACCCCTGATCACCTTTCTCAGGTCCCCGGGCGAAACCGGGGAAACCGAGACCCGGGTGGTGGAAACCGTCGCTGGCAGTGCGGTCAACACGTCCAGCTTCCCGATGGAAGCGAGGGACTTGCCGTCCAGGGAAACGGCGTCGGTCACCAGGAACCTGATGAAGCGTTTGGCGGTTTTCCGGGGAAACAGGATTGACTGCTCATTTGCCAATCCGACCTCAAGCTCCCCTTCCATGATCGGGTCTCCCCAGGACTTTCCATCATCGGAGAGTTGGATGGAATATCCCTTCACCTGGCCATTGCCGTTGCCTCCGGACCAGGTGGCGTAGGCGAGGCCTTCGATTTCCCTGCCCGCCGGATTTTCGATGATGACGTAATGGGGGGGCTCGGCAACGGTCGGCTTGAATCTCGTATGCCAGAAGGTCCGGTTCGAACCATCCTGCATCTTTTCCTTTGCCATTCCCTCCTGGAAACTACTGACCGAAATACCTCCTCCGATGGCCTTCAATTTCGTTTCCACCACCAATGCGTTTATCGCCTCCCGGGGAGCCGCCTTGATGGGAAGGCCTGCGAAGACCTTGCGGTAGGAATCCGGCGGCCACTGGTCGAGAAGGGGGCCGCGCACCTTCAACTGCCTGATATAAACTCCCGCGTCTCCCTCCCGCTTTCTGAAGGTGTGCCTGGAATAGCAGTGCACCGAAACGTTCTCACCAGGATGCAGGAAGGCCCGCACGGTGTGGGGCTTCACCTCCCGGTTGCCCAGCGAGATGACATCCAGCAACCGTTGCGGCTGGGGTCGGTCATCCGCATAATAGTACTTTCCCGCAAAAACCTCGATGCTGACGTCCTCCTTGAAGTCCCCCAGTTTCATCGCGTCAAAAGTCAATTCGTACCACCCTTTTTCGGGAGGATCGAAGTTGTCATAGAAGAAGGAATAACTGTTGCCGTTGTTTGCCCGGGTCCAGGAGAAGAGAAGGCCCTCCCGGTATTTCCGGGTGTAGATATTGTAGGACTTGTGACTATCCTTGATCTTGTTGGTCACCCAG
>DLRK01000098.1 GCA_002501065.1 Akkermansiaceae bacterium UBA7890 | reverse complement strand
CTTCCTCTAGCGCTCCAGGGGATGTTTGTAAACCGTGTGGCGTCGGGTCAGTTCCCGAATCCTGCAACAGTTTGAGCCGGAAAGCGCAAAAACGCAGTTTTCGAAAGGGAGAAGAGTGATCTTCCCCCCTGGAAGACTTGACCGTGCAATTTTTCACTTTTCATGATCTGAAGAGGATTAAAATGTTGTTGGAATTGACATCGGGCCGGGGGGCTCTACCTGATAGAGGTAATTTCATGAGACGAGAAACCCCTGCCTTGAGAAGCGGCTTTACCCTGATTGAAGTTCTGGTGGTTGTGGCCATCATTCTCACTCTTGGAGCCGTGACATTCGTGGGAGTGGGCAAGTTCACTACTGCTGCACACAAGGCCGGTTCAATCTCGGATATCAAGCAGTTGTCCGCTATCTCGCTCGCAGGGGCAGGCAACAACAACGGGATCTTTCCCAGGGCGCATTTTGTCACTGAAAACGGTGGAGCTCCATTCTGGTTCAGCTGGGAGTGGCGGGAGGACAACAAGATTACCCGGGACCTGGCCTACAATGGTGCCAACGACTGTTGGACGACGGATGGTAAGGACCGTTGTCAGAGCAACATGGATCTCTGGAACTATGGAGGAGTGCGTGAAGGTTCCTCATCGCTGTTCTCCTATGCCTGCGTGATTGACGATCCGATTTGGACGGATGACGGGCAGTTCGTTCCGCCGGAGCCGAAGGAGTGGGAGCGTATTCGTGATGACGTCTCCAACGAGGATGACGAAACGTATCGTTGGACCCCGACGCGAATCGGTGAGGAGGTCGCCTATCCCATTCTCTGGGTGGATCTGGCCGTGGTCTGGAACAACCGGCGTATCGGTAACTACGAGGAGAACGAGAAGTTCAAGGGCGTGCACCTTGGGTTCATGGATGGTCACGTAGAATGGCATCAGGGCACCCAGGTGCAGCGGCGATTTAGTCGCCCCGGGTTGACGCTTTACTGGTAGATGGATCGCCGGGAATGGGGACGGGACGAGAGTCCGGTATTCTACTGGAAGTGATTTGTTGAGAGCGCTCGCTACGCTCCCTTGAAACGTGGTGTGAGACGGGGAGAAGAATGAAGAGGTTGAAGATTGTAGGAGTGATGGGTTCCGGCCAGCGGGGGCATGAGGATCTCTCCCTGTCCCTGGGCGAAATGTTGGCCCGCCTGGGCGTGCATCTCCTTACTGGAGGTGGATCAGGGGTCATGAGATCGGTGTCGAAGGGGTTCCGGTCCGTGGCGCAACGCCAGGGCCTCACTCTCGGGATTCTGCCCGGCCTGACAGGGAACGGGGCACCGGAATCGCCCCCGGGATATCCCAACGACCATGTGGAACTCGTCATCCGCACTCATCTTCCGGGTCGGGGGGCAGAAGGAGGAACCGAACGTTCCCGCAACGCGATCAATATTGCGACGGCGGACGCAGTGGTCGTTTTGCCTGGAGGGGCGGGCACGGCTTCCGAGGCGGGGCTCGCCCAGCGGTTCCGGAAGCCGGTCATCGGCCTTGGAGGGGGAGGAGAGGCCCAGGGTGTGGCGCAGGCGGAGTCGCTGGAGCAGATTGAGCAGTTTCTCCGGGCGGTGCTGTGACGGTCTTCAGCAGGGATACCGAACGGGTTTCCCCTGTTCCGGGACTAAGCCTCGGTGGCGGCGTCTCTGATCTTGCGAGCCTTCTTGATGATGCTGGCCACCGTTTCAGACGGTTTGGCGCCCTTGCTGACCCAGCCATCGGCCTTCTCGAGATCGAGAGTGTAGTTCACGCCGCCCTGCAGGGGATCATAGGTTCCGATTTGTTCGATATAGCGGCCGTCCCGGCGTTTGCGGCGATCGACCGCTACAATCTTGTAGTAGGGACGATCCTTGGTGCCTTTGCGTGTGAGTCGAAGAACTACCATGTGCTGTGGAGCGTGGGGCGGCGGAACTTGGAGGAATTCCCCCGGTTTGCCAAGGAATTTTGGATGGAAAGCCGTTAAAGGCGTACAAAACCTGTAATTGAGCCTTCTGGAGTCAGGAGTCCCATGGCGGATGCGGTGGCCGGGATTAAACCGGGGTCAGGACAATGGCCTCCGCCAGCCAGTCGTGTCCTGAGCGTTTGAACTCGATGCGGCAATGGTATTGCATGTGGTATTTACGACCGGGTCCCTGGGCGATTTCAGCAAAGATGGCAGCCTGATAGATGGCGTGGTCCTCAGCCGGGAAGCTCACGGATTCTTCCTTACGGCTGATTTTGCAGGAGGTGATGCTATTCAGGAAGTCCTTGAGCATCCGCCCTGCCTGGGCGGGACTGATCACTCCCGATTCCACGGGGTGGGGGGCCTGGATTTCAAGGGCAGGGGAAAGCACTTCCTGTAAGCGTTCGGCCTTGTCAGAGGGAGTGCCGGTGCTGAGCGTGCTCTTCTCCAGACAGGTGAGGAGGACTTCCGCACGCCGGATGACAGCCTGTTCAGGGGAGAACCTCCAGAGCACGTAGAGGGTAGCGGCCACCGCAGGCACCAGAAAGAGCAGAAGCTTGAGCCAGGTCTTCATCGACCGGGAAGGAGTTGCAAGCAAAACCCCTTCAGATACTCGGTCTCGGGAATTGTGGGGAGAATGGGGTGGTCAGCGCGTTGGGTGTAGGACTCCACCAGGCGAAGAGTCCGGCGGGCATCGACCGCGGCATCACGCACATTATTGAGAAAGAGTTCCCGGCTTACGTGGTGGGAACAGGAGAAGGTGGCCAGGTAGCCGTCATGGTCGAGGAGTTTGAGCGCCCGGAGGTGAATCTCCTTATAGCCGCGCATGGCATCTCCCAGTGCCTTCTTGCTTCGCGTGAAGGAGGGAGGGTCGAGGATGATCAGGTCGAATTGCTCATCGCAGTTCTTGAGGTAGTCGAAGGCATTGGCCTCCACCGTCTCGGTCTTGAGATCATTCAGTTCGGCATTGCGCCTGACAGCCGCGATGGCGTCCGCCGAGATGTCGACACAAGTCACGGAAGCGGCTCCGGCACGGGCACAGGCCAGCCCGAAACCGCCCTGATTGCTGAAGCAGTCGAGCACGCGTTTGCCCGGAGCGAGCGAAGCGATGCGGTCATAGGTGTCCAGTTGATCGAGATAGAGTCCGGTTTTCTGCCCGGCCAGCAGAGTGGCTTCAAGGTGCAGACCTCCGGTCTCCAGCAGCACCGGGTCGGGATTCTCCCCATGGGCGACAAAGTTGACCGGTTCGAGTCCCTCTGCCTTGCGCATGGGGGAGTCATTGCGAACCACGATGGAATCAGGAGTCAGCAACTCCTGCAGGACCCCGGTGATGAGGTCGATCCTCTGATCCATGGCAAGGGTCAGAGTCTGCACCACGAGATGGCTGCGATAGCGGTCAACGATGAGTCCTGGCAGCCCATCGGACTCGCTCCATGCCAGACGGCAGAGGGTGGGATCGACCGGGAGGCGCTCCCGAAGAGAGAAAGCCAGTTGCAGGCGCCGGAGGAAAAAGGCCCGGTCGAGATCCTGTTTTCGCCGGGAAAAGCGGCGGGCCACGATCTGGGAGCGAGGATTGTAGATGGCGCTTCCCAGGGGCTTGTCCTTGAAATCCTTGAGAGAAATAACCTCTCCGGGCTGGGGATTGCCGAAGGATTTCTTGATTTCGGAGGCATAGACCCAGTCGTGGCCGTGGAAGATCCGGGAGCGGGGTTTGACGACGAGACCGGGCATAAGGAGGAGAATTGAGGGGCGATTTGTCTTGAAAGCTGGCTTGCAGAGGCTTAGGCCGTGCCCACCTCATGGGTAAGCAGTATAACAAGGTCCAGAAGCGTCGACGCCGAAAGCAGTATTTCAAACGCAAGCAGGAGCAAACTAAATCGAGCATCGCCCTGAAGAAGTCCTCGGGGGGCACGAGCGCTCCAGCCAAGAAGGCAGCCAAGAAGGCGGCTAAGAAGGCGGC
>DLRK01000051.1:2191-27488 GCA_002501065.1 Akkermansiaceae bacterium UBA7890 | reverse complement strand
GCGGGGACAGGATTTGAACCTGTGACCTTCAGGTTATGAGCCTGACGAGCTACCGGGCTGCTCCACCCCGCGGTTTGATCTGGTGCCCTTGCGGGCGGGGCAGGAACCTAGGAACAGAAGGAGGGTGCTGCAAGGGAAATTCTCCAACCCCCCGGGCGAGATCCTGCAACTCCGGGCTGCCGCCCCCGGAAATACGACCGCTCCGGGGCTTGCGCCCTCCCGCAGGATCGCGAATCTCCAGGCATGAAAGCATCCCTGCTTCTTCTCTCCTCCTGGTCCCTGGTCCTCTTCCCGCCGATCTCGGGAGCCCAGGACGACCCGCGTGCCGCGATCGCTCCCGGCAATCCGAACCTCCATGTGCGCAGCGGGCTCGCCAGCCTGAAGCAGCGACTGGAGATGGATCGGAAGTGCCATGTCGCCTTTCTCGGGGGCTCGATCACCCAGAACACCGGCGGGCACACCGCGATGGTCCCCGCCTGGCTGAAGAAGAAGTTCCCCGGGGTGGAGGTGACGGTGACCAATGCGGGCCTGGGTTCAACCTGTTCAACCAGCGGAGCCTTCCGCCTCGAGCCAGACATCTTCGGTAAGGGAGAGGTCGATCTCCTCGTGGTCGAGTTCGCGGTCAATGACGACCAGGATGCCGGGCATGCCCGGCGCGAGTGTATCCGGGGGATGGAAGGAATCATCAGCCAGGTCCAGCGCAAGCACCCGAAGTGCGGGATCGTGATGGTCCATTTCGTCAATCCCGGGATGCTGGACAAACTGGGCAAGGGGGAGGCGCCGGTGGCCATCGCGGCCCACGAGGCGGTGGCTGCCCGGCACGGAGTCATCTCCGTCAACGTGGCCGCGGAGGTTGCGGCCGCCACCAGGGGTGGCCGCTACGGCTGGAAGGATTACGGGGGAACCCATCCCGGCCGCTTCGGCTACCGGGTCGCTTCCAACATGATCACCACCGCCATCGAGGCCGGGCTCGCGAAGGACAACCAGGAGGCCAGGGGCAAGTCGGCCGACCTGCTCGACGCCGGAAGCTATGACCACGGCCGCTTCCTCGCTCCGAAGGAGGCGGAATTCCCGGCCGGCTGGCGTCTGGGCAAGGTCGGACGGGAGCTCCTGCCCCTCGGCGGAATTCGCTCCCAGTATTCGTCGTATCAATTACTGCGCGGGGAGCAACCGGGGGCCGGGCTGACCATCGAGTTCACGGGACGGACGGTGGGGGCCTTCCTCCTCGCCGGGCCCGATGCCGGAATCCTCGAAGCCCGCATCGATGGAGGCCCGGCCACCCGGCACGACCTCTACCATCGCTACAGCCGCGGACTGAATTACCCCCGCAGCGTGATCTTCGGCACGGATTTAAAGCCGGGGAAACACGTTCTGGCCCTGCAGCTGGCAAAGGAGAAAAACCCGGCCAGCAGGGGGACTACCGCGTCCATCCTGTTTTTCGAGGTGAACCGCTGACTATTCGCCCTCCGCCGGGAGAATCGCCTGATGGTGTGGGGGCGGAATATTCAGCGATAGATCAGGCCGGGTTTTCACGTTGCTGATCCCCCATTGACCACGCTATTTCTTCATCATGCACACCAACCGTCGACCCGCCCTTTCCCTTCTCGCTCTCAGCGTGGCCCTGGCCACCCCCGGACTTGCCAAGCAGCCTCCCGAGAAAGCGGTTGCCAACCTCGACGTGGGAGAGGGATTGGAGACCACTCTTTTTGCCTCGGAACCCATGATGCTGAGTCCCTCCAGCATCGATATCGACCACCTGGGCCGCGTGTGGGTCTGTGAGGTCGTCAACTACCGGGGACATCGCAACAAGCGCCCGGAGGGCGACCGGATCCTCGTTCTCGAAGACACCAGTGGAGATGGCAAGGCCGACAAGTCGACGGTCTTCTACCAGGGACGCGAGATCGATTCCGTCCACGGGGTCTGTGTCCTTGGCAACAAGGTGATCGTCTCGGCCGGAGACAACGTCTGGATCATGACCGATGAGGACGGGGACCTGAAGGCGGACAAGAAGGTGGCCCTCTTTACCAAGATTGGCGGGGCCCAGCACGATCACGGGATCCATGCCTTCTGCTTCGGACCCGACGGGAAGCTCTACTTCAATTTCGGCAATGCCTCGCGACAGCTGGCTGATGCTTCCGGTAAGATCATCACCGACAAGGCGGGCAACGAGGTGAAGGCCAGTCGCCAGCCCTATCAGCAGGGCATGGCCTTCCGCTGTGATCTCGATGGATCCAACGTGGAAACCCTGGGCTGGAACTTCCGCAACAACTGGGAGGTCTGCGTGGATTCCTTCGGGACGGTGTGGCAGAGCGACAATGATGACGACGGCAACAAGGGCGTGCGTATCAATTTCGTGATGGAGTTCGGCAACTACGGTTACCGCGATGAGTTCACCGGCCAGGGATGGAATCACAAACGCACCAACATGGAGAAGGAAGTGCCCCTGCGCCACTGGCACCTCAACGACCCCGGGGTGGTCCCCAATCTCCTGCAGACCGGGCAGGGTTCCCCCACCGGGATCGTGGTGTATGAAGGTTCCCTGCTCCCCGCTGGATTCCAGAACGAAGTCATCCACTGCGACGCGGGCCCGAATGTGACCCGGGCCTATCCGGTGAAAACCACCGGGGCCGGCTACTCGGCCGAAATGGTCAACATCCTCTACGGCGCCCGTGACAAGTGGTTCCGTCCCTCGGATGTCTGCGTCGCTCCCGACGGTTCCCTCTTCGTGGCCGACTGGTATGACCCGGGCGTGGGAGGTCACGGGATGCGTGACCTCGACGGAGGGAGAATTTTCCGGGTGGCGCCCCCCGGTTCCAGTTACTCCGTCCCCAAGATCGATCTTGCCACCGCGGAGGGAGCCGCCAAGACCCTGACCAACCCGAATGGGGAGGTGCGCTATCTCGCCTGGACCGCTCTTCAGGAGATGGGAGAAAAGGCCGTCCCCGCCCTCGAGAAACTCTGGAAAGGGAACAATCCCCGCCACCGGGCCCGGGCCCTCTGGGCCCTCGGCAAGATGGAGGGCAAGGGCCATGGGGCGGTGGACGCTGCTCTTGCTGACAAAAACCCGGACATCCGGATCGTAGGGATTCGCCTCGCCCGCCAGCTTGGCCTCAAAATGCCGGGTAAAATCGCGAAGATCGTTCGGGACAATTCTGCTGCAGTCCGGCGGGAGGCCAGTATCGCCCTGCGCTTTGACGGGTCACAGGCGGCTAACGAACTCTGGGCTGATCTTGCCCTGCAGCACGACGGCGCGGACCGCTGGTATCTGGAGGCCCTCGGGATCGGATCCGACCTGCATGCTGACGGCAGATTTGCGGCCTGGCTCGCCAAGGCCGGCAAGAACTGGAACTCCGATGGCGGCCGCGATATCGTGTGGAGAGTCCGCTCCAAGCAGGCACCCGCGTATCTCGCCCGCATCATCAAGGACAAGTCCCTCAAGGACCATGCCTCCCCGCGCTACATGCGGGCCTTTGATTTCCACAAGGGCGAGGAGAAGAACAAGGCCCTCGAAAGCCTGCTCGACCTCTAGGGATTGCCCGATTGCTTCATGCCTCTTCCCCGTCGCTGCACTGCCGCCCTGGCAGCCGGAGTCCTGGTCCTTTCGCTCCCGGCCTCGTCCCTGGCGGATGAGGCCAGGGACGCCCTGATCGTCGAGACGATCCTGAGGATCGAGGGATTTGACCTGCAGGGATCGGCCAAGGCGCAGGCCGCGGTCGCCCGCTACCTGAAAAGCAACTGGGCCGGGGAGCGCTATCTCGATCTCATTGAGCGCTTCACCCTGAAGGAGGAGGCGCCCGGGGTGCTGCGGCTCGCCCTCGAAAAGTCCGATACCCCGATGGGAGCGGAAGCGGCTGCCCTGCTGGTCACCCTGGGGGCAGGCGATCTTCTCATCAAGACCCTGCACAGCGAGGATGACACCAGGGCCACCCGCGCGGCGGTGGCGATCTCCCACACCGGGGCTCCCGCTCTTGTTGCCGAGTTGCCGAAGATCCTTGCGGATCAGTCCCGGGCGGTGGCGGTGCGCTCGGCTGCCCTCTCCGCGCTCTACGGTAAACACCCGGCGAAGCAGGCCGAACTCCTGGCCACCGTGAAGGCGGGCAAGTTGGCCAAGGACCTGCACCAGATCGCCTCCGAAATCCTCATGCTTTCCCGGGACCCCGGGGTGCGGGAGGAGGCCCGGTCCCTCTTTGCCGTGGGCCAGGGAAACTTTCCTCCCGTCGTGGAACTGGTCAAACGCAAGGGGAATGCCGCCAACGGGAAACAGCTCTTCGCCACCAAGACCTGTCTCGTCTGTCACCAGGCTGGCGGGGTGGGAATCAATTTCGGGCCCGGCCTCTCGGAAATCGGCGACAAGTTGGACAAGAACGCCCTCTACCAGGCGATCCTGGAACCCAGTGCCGGGATCAGCATGGGCTTCGAGGGCTGGGAAGTGACCCTGAAGGACAAGAGCACCTTGGTCGGGATCGTCGTGGAGACGGATGAGGATCTGACTGTCACCATGATTGGCGGCGCCAAGCGGACCATCAACAAGGGGGAGGTCTCCACCCGGAAAAAGCTCAAGCAGTCCCTCATGTATCCGGGGCTTCACCAGCTGATGACGCCGGACGAGCTGGTCGATCTGGTGGAGTATCTCAGTTCGCTCCGCAAGGCCGGATAGGCCCGCCGCAACAAACGCCCATCCGGGACAGGACCGACTCCTCACAGGCATGATCTCGAAGCGGACACGAATGATCCCCCGGCCCTGGTTGACAGGCCTTCTCCTGTTTCCGGCGATGTGGCCTGCGGCCCATGCCTGCCTGATCTGCCTTCCGGTCCCCACCACCTCCCCTGCCGATTATCTTCTCGAATCCGAAGTCATCGTGCTCGCCCGCGAGGATCCCGGATCTCCCTACTGGCTCCGCACCGTCAAGGTCCTGAAGGGCGATCCGGCCGGGGTCGATCGTGATTTCTTCCTTGAGGCACCCCTCCAGCCGGAACGTTCCCCCAACCGTAAACGGGAAGTGATCTGCGCCTACGGATCCCAGGGGGGCAGCCCGAAACCGGAGTGGGCGTGGGTCGGGGCAGCAGATGCCACCTTCACTCCGATGGTGGAGGAGATCCTGCAACACGGTGAGCGATGGAAGACCAACCCGGATGAACGGGCCGCCTTTTTCGCGGGACATCTCGGTCACCGGGACCAGCAGGTCCGCGCCCTCGCTCATCTCGAGGTGGCCCGTGCCCCCTACGACAGGATCCGGGAGTTCGCCGGGGCCCTCGCCGCAGAGGACCTGAGGACCTCCCTGCAAAACTTCCGGCTCACCGAATGGCATCCGCTCTACATCCTCCTGCTGGCCCAGGGCGACGAACCCCGGGACCACCAACTCATCGCCGGAAAAGTGCGCTCCGCCGAAGAATCGAAGCGCACTCTGCATCTGGCCGCCTGGGTCACCGCCTGGATCGAGATTGACCCGGAAGCCGCCCTGGATTTCGTGGAGACACATTACCTGGCCAATGGTCTGCGGGAGGCCGGGGAGATCCGGGCCATTTCCCGGGCCCTCTCGGTGCACGGGAACCGGGGTCACGTTCATTTGCGAGACCGGATCGTGGGGGCCTACCGGCAGATCCTCAGACGACAGCCCGGGCTGGCCCCCGGGATCGTAACCGACCTCATGGCCTGGGAACGCTGGGATCTGGCGGGCGCCATCGTGCCGGTTGTCATGGCCCCGCCCCCCGACATGAACCAGGCCTCCCTGCTGCAGCTCCGGGCCTATCTCCGGAAGGCCGGAGAAGTGACTACCGGCAATGCCCGGGGCGTCGGGACAACCAACCCCCGCCTCATCCTTGTGATCATCATGCTGGCCCTGCTGATGGCCATTCCAGCCGGGTTGAGCCTCCGCCGCTGGAGAGCGGGAAGGCGCAGGGAGGCTGCCCCCCGAGCCACCTGACCGGCTATTCGCCGACGCAGTAGACAAACTTCCCGGAGCGCAGGTAGATCGCGTCCCGGGCCAGGGCGGGAGTGCCGCTGAAGTCGGAACGATCCTCGAACTTGTTCCGGGCAAGCTGCTTCATCTCCGCATTGGCCTCGAAGACGAAGGTCCCGTTGTGACGACTGACCGCGTAAAGCCTGTCGCCCACCCGTACCATCGAGGCATAGAAACTGAATTTCTTCGAGCGGGCCAGGCCTTCCACCGTCTTCCTCGACACCACCTTTCCGGTCGCGATCTCCATGCAGACCGCTTCCGCGGAATCGTTCACCCAGTAGAGGTGATCCCCGTAGACCAGCGGGGTCGGCACGTAGGTGGTGACCTTGCTGTCCCACTGGAGGTTTCCGGTCACATCTCCGCTTCCCCCGCGCTTCAACCCGATGCTCATCTTGCGCGGATACCCTCCGAAGGCGCAGATCATGTCGTCGGTGATGACCACGGAGGGGGTGACATTTCCGGGCACCTTCGTCCTTGCCAGCCATTTCCTTTTTCCGGTGGCCGGATCGAGCGCAAACAATTCGTGTGGGATGGAGAGCACCATTTCGTCGCTCCCATCCCCGGCCACCTGGAACTGTGGTGTGGCGAAGGCCAGTTCCAGTTCCTTCGATCCGTAGCGCCACTTCTCATCCCCGCTGCTCTTGTCAAAGGCAATGAGCAAGCGTGCCTCGTCGGCGGCATTGACGATCACGAGATTCCGGTAGAGCACCGGACTGGCGGCCGATCCCCAGCGCCGGTTGCTGGACTTGTTCCCGAGCTCTTTCGTCCAGAGCCGCTTGCCCTCCACCGTGAAGGCGTGCAGCCCCGACTTGCCCGCGGACACGTACACGCGCTCGCCATCCGTGACCGGTGTGCTGCTGGCATAGCCGTGTTCCATCAGGTAGCCCCGGAAGGGATCCTCCGGGTTGGTCACCTCGATCGCTTTCTTCCACAGGATCTTCCCGTTGCTTCGATCCAGGCAGAGCAACTGGCGACCCAGGTCCCTGACCGCACCCACCTCTTCCCGGTTCGTCCCGTAGCCCGTGTAGCAGGTCACGTAGAGCCGGTTGCCGGTGAAGATCGGACTGGAGGAACCCGGACCTGGGATCGCGGTCTTCCATCTCAAGTTCCTGGACTCACTCCACTCGACCGGGATCTTCGCGCCTTCCGGAGCGGTCGCCGCTCCACCCGGTCCGCGGAATTGGGGCCACGATTCAGCGGCGGGAAGGACTCCGGCGGAGAGGGCGGCGAAAAGGACAAGCGGAAGCAGTTTCATAAGGGGCTCTTTACCACAGGGCACCCGGGAGTCACTGCTTTCCGCTCGATTCTCATCGCTCAAGATCCTGGCCCCGCCCTCTCCCCGGATGGGCTGGCCCTCTAGGAAGCAAGCGCCTATAAGAGAGCAGTCCGCCACGCCCCACCATGACCCGTCGTTCCTTCCCTGCCCGCATCCTTTCGCTTGTGCGCCCTTCCGTCGGCCCACTTGTGCTCCTGGTTCTCTGTGCCGGGTTGCTCCTGAAGGGATTCATCACGCGGTCCCATGGCCAGTCCGGCGAGACTGACGGGGGAGAGGCTCCCCGCCGCATCGAGGTGCTCTTCCTGGGCAGCAAGAACCTCTTCAATCACGATCCCCCGACCCGCTTCCGGGTGTTGCGCAAGGCCCTGGGCCCGAAGGCGATCAACATGACCTACGCCCACACCGTCGAAGCGCTCACCGAGGAGAACCTGGCCAAGTACGATGTCCTCATCATCTTCGCCAACCTCTACAAGCTCGACGTGGAGACCCAGGGTCAGGCCCTCCTCAACTTCGCACGCAAGGGCGGAGGCTGCGTGCTGCTGCACTGCGCGGCCGCCTGCTTCCGGGAGTCGGATTTCCCCGAATACGTCGAGCTTCTCGGAGCCCAGTTCAAGAGGCACGGAAAGGGAGTTTTCCGGGCCCGCATCGTGAACGAGGACCATCCGGTGATGAAGGGGTGGAAGGGCTTCGAGTGCTGGGACGAGACCTACGAACACAAGCGCCATGGCAAGGACCGCATCATCCTCCAGAAACGCGACGAGGAACCGTGGACCTGGGTCAAGACCTACGGCAAGGGACGGGTCTTCTACACTGCCAGTGGGCACGATCACCGTTGCTGGGATCTGCCCGAGTATCACGATCTTCTGCACCGGGCCCTCCGCTGGACCGCCCGGGACGACACCGTGAGCTGGCTCGCACCGGGAGATCTCCCGAAACTGCACTACCGGCCGGCGGCCGCACCCAGGGACCCCGACAACCCGGTCGGCCCCCTCAACCAGATCCAGAATCCCCTCTCTCCTGAAAATTCCCTCAAGCTCGCCCAGGTGCCCCCGGGCTTCGAAATCAGCCTCTTCGCGGCCGAGCCCATGGTGGTCAATCCCATCGCCATGAACTGGGACCAGGAGGGACGGCTCTGGGTGGTGGAGGCCTTCGACTATCCCCATAAGATCGGGACCGGGGACCCGCAGGATCGCATCAAGATCCTGGAGGACCGCGACCGCGACGGCCGGGCCGATACGGTCACTGTCTTTGCCGGGGGCCTCAACATCTGCACCTCCGTCCTGCCGGTCCCCGGCGGGGCGATTGCCACCGACGGACCGGACATGGTCCTGCTCCGCGATGAAGACGGGGACGGAAAGGCCGACCGGAAGGACGTGCTCTGGTCCGGCATCGGCCTGCGCGACACGCACGCCTGTGTCTCCAATCTTCGTCACGGCTTCGACGGATGGATCTATGCCACGGTGGGATACAGTGGACTGGACGTGACCATCAACGGGAGGCAGCACAAGTCATCTCAGGCCGTCTTCCGCTTCCTCCCGGATGGTTCCGCCTTCGAAATCGTGCAGGGGACCAGCAACAACACCTGGGGACTGGGATTCACCGAGGAGGGCGACCTGGTGGGCTCCACCGCCAACGGCAATGCGAGCTGGTATCTCTCCATTCCAAACCGCCACTTCGAGTCCCTCGGCCGCAAGGGTCAGCAGGTGGCCAGGGCCGACGGGCCGGAGTTTCTGGCACCCATCACCAGCGACTACTTCCAGAACAACCCGAAAGAGAAGCATTCCTCCGCGGCGGGACACGCGGTCTACACCAGTCGCCGTTTTCCGGAGGACTGGTGGAACAAACGTGTCCTGGTCTGCGAACCACCCATGCACCTCGTCTCCGCACCAGGGATCAGGCGCCGGGGAGACCGCTTTGAAACCACGGGCTTCGAACACAACCTCTACGCCTCCGCCGATGCCTGGTCGGCCCCGGTGGCGGCGGAGGTCGGGCCGGACGGCGCGATCTGGATGGCGGACTGGTACAACCCGATCTGCAACCACAATCCCTACCGCAAACACTTCCAGAAGGGGCCGGGCAATGCACTCCGGTCGGACGACCGGGACCGTGAGCACGGCCGCATCTACCGCATCTACCCCCGGGGGACGCAGGACGATCCCTATCCCAACCTGCAGACCGGGCCGGCGGCCCTCGCCGCCCTCGAACATCCCAATCTTTTCTGGCGCTTGACGGCCCAGCGCCTTCTCGCCGGGAAACTCGATTCCAAGACCCTTGCCGCCAAGTCCAACCAATCCCGCAATCCCCGGACCCGCTTCCACCTGGCACTCGCGGCCCACCACCGCAGGCTCGATGCCGTCCAGGCTGCGGCGATAGCCCGCCGGATTGGATTGGACGAGGGGGGAAGGAACCAGGCCGTCGTTCAATCGTCGGCCGTGAGCCTCAAGCGCCTCCAGGATGCCGGACGGGATCCGCTGGACCGCAAGGCCGCGGCCCTCCGCCTTGTGGAAGCCCCGCCCAGTGCACGGCTTGGCGAGGATCTCCTTCACCTCGTCACCACGGATTCCACCATTGCCGCGAACAACCACCTCGCGGATGCGGTCCGCCTCGCCGTCATCCGCCACCCGGAAGGGTTTTTCCGTGCCCTGCTCGAAGAGAAGGGGGAGCACAAGCCCGAAGGTCTCCTCGGCAGGATTGTGCGCGATGCCCTGGTGAGGATCCGCGGGACCCCGGAGATCATCTCGAAAGGCCTGCGCGCTTTCGCCCACCAGTCGGACACCGGCCTGGCAAAGAGACTTGCCGAGGCTGCCGAGGCCGGCCCGCCGACCGCGCCAAAGACCACCCTCTCTCTCAGTGCCCGACGCGGCGAGCAGGTCTACCTGGCCTGCTGCGTGGCGTGTCACCAACCGGAGGGGAAGGGCCTGCCGAAGGTCTTCCCCCCTCTCGCCGGTTCCAAGCGACTCCTCGGACCGACGGAGGTGCCCGTCCGGATTGTCCTGAAGGGGTTGCAGGGGCCCCTCGAGGCCAGCGGAGAACAATACGACAGCATGATGCCGGGCCACGAGGCCCTGCTGACCGATCAGCAGGTGGCGGACGTCCTCAACTACACCCGTGCCTCCTGGGGGAACACGGCCGGGGAAGTGAGCGAAGAGAGCGTTCGTAGCGTCCGGACCACCGTAGCCCGACGCACGTCCCCGTGGACCGAACCGGAGCTCCGCTCCAGGAAGTGACCATTGCCATGGAGATTCCCACTCCCCTGGAACTCTACATCGAAGGCCTGCGTAGCCACGACCTCGGGAAAATCGAGGCCAGCTTCGCGGAAGACGTCCGGTTCGTCACCCCGGCCCGGACGATGGGGACCGACGAAATCCTGGCCTTCCTCGCGGCCCTCTACCGGGGCTTTCCCGACTGGAGCTACGACCACGATCCTCCGGTCCTCACCGGGGACGGAGCCATCGGGGTGAAGTGGCGACAGGGCGGAACCCACACCGGGGCCCTCGCCTTTCCCGGGTTTGACTCCTACCCCGCCACCGGACGACAGGTCACCATCCCGGAGCACTTCTTTTATTATCGCGTCGATGACCGGGGTCTGCATGAAATCCGGCCGGATCCCATTCCCGGGGGGGCCCCCCGGGGAATCTTCGAGCAGATCGGGGTTGAGCATCCCCCGCTCTAGAGTCCTTCCCGGACAACCCCTTCCGCCACCTGAAACCAACAGAAAACCATGCCTTTTGCCATCATCACCAGGGACAAACCCGGCCACACCGGGGTGCGCGCATCCCATCAGTCCGCTCATAAGGCCTACCTCGACCAGCACAGGGAGATCCTCCTCGCCGCCGGGGCCATGCTCGATGACGAGGCGGTCGAGGCCCATGGTGGCGTTCTCCTCGTGGATGTGGAGACCCGGGCCGCGGCAGAGGAATTTATCCGCAACGATCCCTTCCAGGCCGCAGGGCTTTTCGGGGAGGTCCTGATCACCCGCTGGCGGAAGGCCTTCTTCGATCGCGAACGGCTGGTGGAACTCTGATCCCGGGGCGCAGAGCGGGGATCGACAGTGTGGCCCTGTCTGCTAGATAGAAGCCCATGCGCTCTATCATCCTCCTTTCCCTGCTGGCCTTCCTCGTCACCGGTCCCTCCACCCTGGCGAAGGAATTCCGGCTCTACTATCTGGGCGGGCAGTCGAACATGGACGGTTACGGGAAGGTGTCTGAGCTTCCGGAAGACCTGAAGGCAGGCAAGGGCTGCGAGGGTGTCCATATCTTCCACGGCAACATGGGACTGGATGGCAAAAAGCCCGACGGACGGGGTGCCTGGATGCAACTCAGGCCCGGTCATGGACGCGACTTCAAGTCCGACGGATCCAGGCACAGCTACTCGGACCGCTTCGGGCTGGAGCTCACCCTGGCCCGCACCCTGAAGAAGCAATACCCCGGTGCCCACATCGCCTTCATCAAGTATTCGCGGGGTGGAACCGCCATCGACTCGAAGGCGGGGGCTCAGAAGCGCTTCGGGGCCTGGGATCCGGACTGGAACGGCGGCGAGGGGGAAGGCCGGGGCATCAACCAGTATGACCACTTCCAGGCCACCCTGAAGTATGCCTTTGCGGACAAGGATCTCGATGATGACGGCGAGTCCGACACCCTCGTGCCCTCCGGCATCTTCTGGATGCAGGGCGAGAGCGATGCGGACAGCGAGGAAGTGGCCCGGCGCTACGAGTCCAACCTCGGTGAACTCATGAACCTCATCCGCAAGGACCTGGGTGAAACCGAGAAGAAGATCCCCGTCGTGATCGGCCGCATCACCAACTGGAAGGTCTGGAAGTTCGGAGGGATCGTCCGGGAGGCGCAGGCCTCCTTCGTCAGGAAGGACGGCCGGTCCGCCCTCGTCACCTCCACCGATTCCTACAAGAATTCCGATCCCTGGCACTACGACACCGCAGGCTACCTCGACCTCGGGGAACAGTTCGCCAAGGCGGTAATCTCCCTCGAGAAGAGCGGGAAGAAATGACCCCCCTCTCCCGGCCCGTGCTGACACAAACGGATTGGCTGGAAGCGGCGGCCGCCCATCGGGCGAGGGCCCGTGCCTGGACACAACCCGTGCGCGAACGCAAGGCGCGGGGCGACAAGCACCCGCTGCACGACTTCCTGCATACCTACTACCAGCTCTCGCTGGGCAAGCTGGAGCGCTGGTATCCGGGCTTCGGGGTGGTGCTGGAAGACTGTGAAGAGGCCCGGCGCGCCTTCCCGGAAAGGCACTATCGCTTTACGGAAGGAACCTGCAGGGCGGACCCGGGCCTGCTTGAGGAGAAGGCCCGCAAGCGGTTGCGCTTCGTCCGCCATCTCCTCCAGGCCACCCGGGCCCGCCCGCCCAACTTCGCCTGTCACGGCCTGCACGAATGGGCCATGGTCTACCGGGGGACCATGCTACGCCACGGCGAAACCATCCCTCTGCGCCTGCCCCAGGAAGAGATCGACGCCCTGGTGAACTCCCGGCCGCTCTGCTGCAGCCACTTCGATGCCTTTCGTTTCTTCGCCCCGGAAGCCCGGTCACTCAACTGCCTCCAGCTCGACCTCCGGGCCCGCGAGGACAACGAACAACCGGGCTGCGTCCATGCAAACATGGATCTCTACAAATGGGCGGCCAAGTCACTGCCCTGGATCTCGAGCGACCTCCTGTGGGAGTGCTTCCACCTGGCCCTGAAGGCGCGCGAGATCGACATGCGGGCGAGTCCCTATGACCTTTCCAGCTTCGGCCATGAGCCCATCGCGGTGGAGACCAGGGTCGGACGCAGCGAGTATGAGCAGGAACAACGGCTCCTCGCCGAGGAGGCCCGGCCACTACGGGACGGTCTCATCCGCCAACTGGACAAAGTCCTCGCCGCAGACTGACTCCGCTAATAGGGTGACCCGCGATGTTTTCACGGGCAGGAATCCTCCTGAGTGTCGGCTGCCTCGGCCTGCTCCTGGGGTCCTGTGCGACGGAGAACGGCAGGTCCCCGGCCGGAGGGGCAAAGGCCCCCATGGACTTTGCGGTGGATACCGCGGGCGGGCGCATGTTTTACAGGGGAACTGCTTTCATTCCCCGCGGATTCCATTCCAGCGAAGCCTTCGATCTCGACGTAGAACTCTCCCGGTGGGGCAATCCTCCTGCCAATGAGGCAAGCCGCAACGTCGGCAGCATCCTGACCGGGACATTCACCGGGAAGGGCCGCTACCAGCCCCTGGGAAACGGCGAAGGAGAAATCCAGCTCGCCCGGGGACGATTCCAGCTCCGTGGAGTGATCCTCGATAACGGCCAGGAACTGGACGGTGAGTGGTTCCTGGACGGTCGACACGGGGGTGGCTTTCGCATGACACGCAAGGGGCATCTCTTTCCGTCGAGTCCCTGACCGGGTCCGCGATCGGAATTGCGCGCCAATGGTCCGTCAGGCCGCACAGGTCGACGCCGGTTCCCCCTCCGGTCATTTCCTGTGGCTTGCTACGGGGAGCGCATTCCGCTACCTCTTCCATATCGCATGATTCCCAACGTCCTCGCCGATCGCTACGCCTCCCCGGCCATGAGGAAGATCTGGTCCGCGGAGGGCCGCATTGTTCTTGAACGCGACTTCTGGATCGCCGTCATGAAATCCCAGCGCGAACTGGGCCTGCCCATCCCGGAGGAGGTCATTGCCGACTACGAGAAGGTCAGGGAAGAGGTCCACCTGGACTCCATCCAGGAGCGGGAGCGGATTTCACGCCATGATGTGAAGGCCCGGCTCGAGGAATTCAACGACCTCGCAGGTCACCAGGAGATTCACAAGGGCATGACTTCGCGCGATCTCACTGAGAACGTGGAACAGTTACAGGTCTTCTCCGCCCTGCGGATCATTCACGACAAGGCGGTGGCCTCCCTGGCCGCCCTCGCCCACCGGGCTCAAGAGTGGCGCGATCTTCTCATTGCGGGAAGGACCCACAACGTGGCGGCCCAACCCACCACTTTTGGCAAGCGTCTCGCGATGTTTGGTGAAGAAATGATCGACTCCTTCGGACACTTCGAACACCTCATCGAGAGCTATCCGGTGCGCGGCCTGAAGGGTGCGGTGGGAACGCAGATGGACCAGCTCTCCCTCTTCGAGGGTGACCCCGACCGGGTCAAGGATCTGGAACGCGGGATCGCCTCCCACCTCGGCCTTCCGAGCGACTGGGTGTGCGTTGGCCAGATCTATCCCCGTTCGCTGGACCTGCGGACGGTCTCCGCCCTCACCGAACTCACCTCCGCCCCGTCCTCGCTGTGCACCACCCTGCGCCTGATGGCAGGTCACGAACTGGCCTCGGAAGGTTTCGCCAAGGGTCAAACCGGTTCCAGTGCCATGCCCCACAAGATGAATGCACGTTCCTGCGAGCGGGTGAACGGTTTCCACATCATTCTCAAGGGCTACCTCACGATGGGAACGGGACTGAGCGGCCTGCAATGGAACGAGGGCGACGTCTCCTGCTCGGTGGTCCGGCGGGTGATGCTGCCCGACGCTTTCTTCGCGGCTGACGGGCTCTTTGAAACCTTCCTCACCATCCTGAGCCAGATGCAGGTCTTCGCCGGGACGATCGGTCGGGAAAACGAACGCTACATGCCCTTTCTCCTGAGCACGTCCTTCCTGATGGCTGCCGTGAAGGCCGGGGCAGGCCGCGAAACCGCTCACGCGGCCATCAAGGAACACGCCCTGGCAGTGGCCCAGGAACTTCGCGAGGGCACGATCCCCCACAATGATCTCCTCAACCGCCTGGCGGCGGACGAGCGCATTCCTGTTTCCCGCGACGACCTGCAGGAGGTCTTTGAGGCGGGACAAGGCAACACCGGTGCCGCCACTGCCCAGGTCGATGCCTTCATTGAGGCCGTCTCCAGCCTGGCCGAGCGCCATCCCGATGCGGCCGCCTACCACCCGGGTGATATTCTTTAGCAACCGGACTATCCTGCCCGGTAAACTCCCTCCTGAAGGGAGAGCGGACCGCTCCTCAATCGCAGCGGCGACTACTTCTTCTCGTCCTTCTTCTTCTGCAGTTCGCGGTGCTTTTTCTTGGCCTCGCGAAACACCTTGCTGCCTTCCTCATGGATCTCCTTACCGGAGGTTGTCCCGAGAACTTCCTTCATCTCACCATCGAGGATCACTACCAGAGGGTAGGTGTTACCCGCTGCACTGAGACCGTTCACGAGGGCTTCCGGGACACCATTCTCCTTGCCCCGCGAAGCATCGGCCACTTCCTGGTAGTCTCCCTTCACCATCAGGCAGAATAACTTGAGGGCCCTGATGGCATCGTTGGTGGCTTCGATTGAACGCGCCACCCCCTCGTCCTTGGCGTCCCAGATGCGGGGAATGAAGATGAAGGCAAATCCCTTCCCCTCCTCCTGAGCCACCTTCTCCGCTTCCTTGAGTTTCTCCCACTCTACAACATCGCGGGGCCAGCGCACCTTGGGAGCGGCGGAGGCCAGGGAACCGGCGAGAACAATCAGAAGCAGGATGGCAGACGTTTTCATGACGTAATACGGTAGTCCAACCCCGGATATTTGAAATGCCAATCTGCAATTTCCCCGCCCAACCTCAATCCCCGCCCTCGGTGTGCCTGGCGAGAAGCCAGAGGAGATCCGAGAGGCGGTTGAGGAACAGGGGAATGGCGTCGTTCGAAACTCCTTCTCCCAGTGCCAACACCCGGCGTTCCGCCCGTCGGCACACCGTCCGGGCAAAATCGAGTCGGGCCCCGGTCCGGTTGCCTTTGGCTCCCGGACGAGCCCAGTCTTCGAAACTGATTCCCCCGTCCTCAAGGTCCCTCACCAGGCTCTCCACCATGGCCACTTCATCCGCCCCGATGGAGGGATGTCCGGATTCCCTGTAACATGCTGCATCCTCAGGAAGAACCGCCAGTTCTCCCATCAGTGCAACCAGGTGCCCCTGCAGGCGATCAATGGAATCTCCCAGGTCTGCCACGACATCGATCCGCGCCAACCCGAGGACGGAGTTGAGTTCGTCCAGCGAACCAATGGCCTCCACACGCGCCTCCGTCTTGGCGATGCGCTTACCAAACATCAGGTCGGTGGAACCGTCATCGCCACGTCTGGTCGTGATGCTCATGAGTGAGACCTATCCCAGTTTCGGGTCAGCTCCCACCCGCAACTTCCAAATAAATCCCGCGCCGGACCGGGTGCCGGACCCGGTCCGCTCACCGTCTCCTGCCTTTTCCTTCGTATCTGAGCGGTAACGGACCAGACAAGATGATCGAAACTTGGAGCTTTTCCGGGAAGAGTGTCCTGATCTATTTTCCCACCATGACTTCGAGACGCCTCTTTCTCAAGCAGAGTGCCGCCGCTGGCGGACTGACCCTCGCCCCCATGCTGGCCGGTGCCGATCACCACAAGAAGGGCAAGCCCCTTTTCGAAATCTCCCTCGCCGAATGGTCGCTGCATAAGACGCTCTTCGGCAAGAAGATGACCAATCTCGACTTTCCCAGGGTTTCCAAGGAGACGTTCGGCATCACGGCGGTGGAGTACGTGAACCAGTTCTTCAAGGACAAGGCCAAGGACAAGGCCTACCTTGGTGAACTCAAGAAACGAGGCGACGACCTCGGGGTAAAAAGCCTGCTCATCATGATCGATGGGGAAGGCCACCTCGGAGAAGCAGAGGAGGTCAAGCGGCAGAAGGTCATCGACAATCACAAGAAGTGGGTGGAAGCGGCCCAGTTCCTGGGATGCCATTCCATCCGCGTGAACGCCCATGGGGTGGGCAAGTCCGACGAGGAAAAGGCCGCCAACACCACCAAGGGCCTGCGGGGGCTCTCCGAGTTCGGCAAGGAGCACGGAATCAATGTCATCGTGGAAAACCACGGTGGACTCTCCTCCAACGGAAAGTGGCTCTCCCGGGTGCTCAAGAACGTGGGCCTGCCCAACTGCGGCTCGCTGCCGGATTTCGGAAACTTCGGGAACTACGACCGCTACCTCGGAATCAAGGAGCTCATGCCCTTCGCCAAGGGGGTGAGCGCCAAGAGCCACGACTTCGACGCCCAGGGAAACGAGAGCCGGACCGACTACGTGAAAGCTCTCAAACTCGTCCTCGACGCGGGCTACCGCGGTTACGTCGGCATTGAGTACGAAGGCGGCAAGCTCAGCGAGGAAGCCGGCATCCTCGCCACCAGGAAACTCCTCCTCAGGGTGCGCGACCAACTCGCCCGGAACTACAAGTAAGCAAGCGGAACAGGCGTTCCCCGGGCCCCGCATTCCTTCCTGGCCTGCGTCTCCTCCCGAATTTGGGCAAGATTCCGCACTCTTCCCTGCAAATCCATGAAACTTTTCCTCATGGGAGGTGTTGAATCGCATGTAGAGCCCTGCCATGAGCGCCCCTGAACAAGAGAACAACTGGGAAAACGACCCCGTCTGGGACCTCCTCGACGAAGCCAAGGCACCTGGGGCCGGGCCCCTCTTCGTGCGAAATGTCATGCGGGAAGTGCGCCTCTCGGACGAAATCCGCCCCCCCTGGTGGAGGCAGCTCCTCACCCCCAGGCCCATTCTCGCCGGCTCCCTCGCTGCCTTGACCGCCGCCATTCTCATCTGGGGCGTTCCGAAAGAGACTGCCCAGATCGCCACGAAAGATCCCCGGACCGAAGAGGCAACGGAACCGCAGGCCCTGCAACTGGACGCTCTTCTCGAAGAGGAGATGCTGTCCCAGGCCGCCGAGGACCCTACCGCCTTCAGCGACGAGGCGCTGGTGGCATTGCTTTACCATTAGGGTCCTGTTAAAGGCCCCCGCGTGATCCGCGCTGCCATCTTCGACCTCGACGGCACCCTGGTCGATTCGCTTCCCGGGATCTCAGCTGGTCTCAACCGTGCCCTCGCCACCCACGGACTCCCACCCCATCCCGCCGCACGGGTGAAGGGCTTTGTGGGTAATGGCAGCCGTATGCTGGTGCGACGCGGAATCGGCGGAGCCCCCCCCGATGAACTGGTGGAGCAGGTCCACCAGGACTTTCTCCCTGCCTATGAGGAAAGCTGGCGGGAAGGCACGCACCTTTACCCCGGCATCCGGGAGATGCTGGAGGACCTGCACCACGAAGGTCTGCCCCTCGCCGTCTGTTCCAACAAGCCACACCACTACACCGTCGAGATCATGACCCGGATGTTCGACTGGGTCCCCTGGGCCATGATCCTGGGCCAGCAGAACACCCTCCCCCGCAAACCGGACCCCACCGGTGCCCTTCAAATTGCGGAGCGGATGGAGGTGTCCCCACCGGAGATCGCCTTTGTCGGGGACTCCCTGGTCGACTTTGAGACTGGCAGGTCCGCCGGGATGCAACCCATCCTGGTTGCATGGGGATTCAGTCCCCCTGATACACTCAAAGGGACGACTGCTCCTCTGCTGCCGTCCGTGGCTTCTCTTCGTGCATTCCTTCAAGTGCCTCGTCGAGGCGACTGAAGTAGTCTTCGCGCGTGATCTCCTCCCCGCCGAACTGCCGGAGATGGTCAGTCATCCACTGGGTATCCAGGAGGAGATAGTCCTCCCTGCGCAACCACTCCACCAGGTGAACGAGGGCCACCTTGCTGGCATCGGCCTTGTGCGAAAACATCGATTCTCCGAAGAAGGCCCTCCCCAGAGACACCCCGTAAAGTCCGCCCTGCAGGCCCTCCTCATCCCAGCACTCCACGGAATGGGCGAAGCCGGTCTCGTGCAGGTGCAGGTAACTCTCGATGATCACCTCGTCGATCCAGGTCTCTTCACGCTCTCCGCACGCTTCGATCACCTGACGAAAGGCGGAATCGCGCCTCACCTCGAAGGGTTGCCGCTTGAGGACTCGCTTCAGACCGTGGGGAATGTGGAAACGGTCATCGAGAGGAATGAGCCCACGCTTGAGGGGCGAGAACCAGAGGATCTCTCCACCTTCCGCCATGGGAAAGACACCCTCGGTGTAGGCACCAAGCAAAACATGAGGGGGGATACGCTCCACGGCTCTTATTTGAATAGTCCATTCCGGAGATTCAATCTACATTCGCGCTATGAAACGCCTCGTCATCGATCTCTCCCTGTTGCCGGAGGATGGTCACCTCCTCAACGACGAACTGCCAACCTCCATTTTCGATCTTCCGGAGGGGGACGCCAGGCCCCTCGGTCCGCTTTCCTTCCGCCTCCACGTCCAGCGCTTTGGTGACGAACTTCTCCTGCAGGGCTCCCTGAGTGCCCCCTTCGAATTCCAATGCGTTCGCACCCTTGCCCTCTTCAAGAAGACCATCGAACTCCCCCAGGCTGCCATTTCCTTTGAAATAGGGGCCCCGGGCGAGATCGACGCCACCGACGCCCTGCGGGAGGAGATCCTCCTCCATTTCCCGCCCTATCCGCGCTGCGACCAGGGCGACGACCCTGCTCCCTGTGAGATCGACCACCGGTATTTAGCGGTGGACAACCCTACAGGGGATGATGTAGATGTCCCGCCCGCCACGCAGGGTGACAGCCGATGGGCTGCGCTCGATGCGCTGGAAAAACCGGACGAGCAACCCTAACCGCCCCATTCCGCCATGGCAGTGCCCAAACGCAGAACATCGAAAATGAAGCAACGCATGCGCCGGGGTGCCAATCGCTGGCGCAAACCGCTGCTTCAAACCTGCCCCGAATGCGGAAGCCGCGCCCCAGGTCATATCGTGTGCCCTTCCTGCGGGTTCTATCGAGAGCGCCAGGTTCTCGACGTTGACGTGATGTAATGTCCTCCAGCGGCAGCTCCGCCATCCTCCCGCCCTGTTCCGGGTTTCGCTCTGCGTACCGGTTCTCAACATGAAAATTGCCCTCGATGCCATGGGGGGGGACCGGGCTCCCGAGGTCAACATCGTGGGTGCACGCGACGCCCTGTCACTGTATCCCCGGATCGACACCCTTTTTCTGACCGGCGATGCCGACACCCTGAAAAAGGAGTGTCGCAAGCACGACCTGACCGATTCGCGGATGGAGATCGTACACGCTCCCGAGGTGGTCGGGATGTCAGAGTCCGCCGTGAATGCCATCAGGCGCAAGAAACAATCGTCCATCGCAGTTGCCACCGACCTCGTCAAGGACGGCCACGCCGACGCGGTCATCAGTGCGGGAAACACGGGTGCGGCGGTGGCTGCTTCCACTCTCAAGCTGCGCCTTCTGGAAGGAGTGGAACGCGCTGGTATCGCCTCGCCCATCCCCAACGAATTCGGCATCTGCAGCCTCCTCGATGCCGGGGCCAATCCGGGAGCGAAGGCCCGCCAGCTTCTCGGTTACGCCATCATGGGCAGCGTCTACGCCCGGCATGTCCTGCGGGTTGAGAATCCGACGGTTGGGATCATGTCCAATGGCGAAGAGGCGGAGAAGGGCAACGACTTTACCAAGGAAACCTTCTCCCTCATTACGGACTACGTGGATTCCGGCAAGGCCTCCTTCGAATGGCTCGGCAATGTGGAGGGTTACGATCTCTTCATGAGCAAGCTCGATGTCTGCCTCTGCGACGGATTCGTCGGCAATGTGGTCCTCAAGGCATGTGGAGCTACCGCCAAGGCCATGACAAAGTGGATCAAGGAAGCCATGCAGGCCAACCCCCTGCGCATGACGGGTGCACTGATGGCAAAGGGGGGCTTCAATGCGGTGAAGGACCGCATGAACTATGAAACTTACGGCGGGAGCCCCCTCCTCGGGGTCAAGGGGGTCTGCATCATTGCCCACGGATCCTCCTCCGCCCTGGCCATCCAGAACGCCATCCGGGGTGCCACCGAGGCCATCGAGCACAATGTCAATCCACACATCGTGGAGGCCATGAAGACCATCGCTTGACGGTGATCAGCAGCCGGGGATCGATCCGGATTCCCCGCAGATTTCAGCAAGCGGGACTTGCCCACGTGCAAATGCTGGCGTTCACTGACTCAAATGAGCGGCCTGGCCTCGCAGCTGCCCGTAGCGATCGTGGGCACAGGGAGTTACGTCCCCGACAAAGTACTGACCAATTCCGACCTGGAAATCATGGTCGAGACCTCCGACGAGTGGATCACCACCCGCACGGGAATCAAGGAACGACGTATCGCGGCCGAGGACGAGTTCACCTCACACATGGCGGTCAAGGCCTCCCGGCAGGCCCTTGAGCAGGCGGAAATCGATGCCTCCGAGATCCAGCTCATCATCGTGGCGACCATCACTCCCAACACTCTCACCCCTGCCACGGCCTGCTATGTGCAGCAGGATCTCGGAGCGCATAAAGCGGTCGCCTTTGACATCTCGGCAGCGTGTTCGGGCTTCCTCTATGCGTTGAAGCTCGCCAAACGCCTCATCTCCGATGGCGCCTTTGAGAACGCCCTCATTCTCGGTGCCGAAAAACTCTCCGCCTTCGTGAATTGGGAGGACCGCTCGACCTGTGTCCTCTTCGGGGATGGCGCTGGTGCTGCCCTGCTCAAGCGGGCGGAAAAGGGAGAAGGCGAGATTCTGGCCACCGACATCGGCACCGACGGTGGACAAACCCACCTCCTCAACATTCCCGGAGGCGGCTCCGCCTGTCCCATCACCATCGAGAATGCCGATCGACGCCTCGCCACCCTCGCCATGATCGGCAAGGATGTCTTCAAGCACGCCGTCACCCGCATGCGGGATTCCGCCAACTCGGTCATTGAACGCTCCGGCCTCCAGCCAGCCGATATCAAGCTCCTTATTCCCCACCAGGCCAACCTCCGCATCATTGAGGCCATTACCAAGCGCATCGACATTCCCGAGGAACGGGTCTTCGTGAACCTCCACAAATACGGCAACACCTCCGCCGCGGCCTGCGCCATCGCGCTGGACGAGGCTCACCGGGCCGGCAGGTTCGGCCCGGGTGACCATATCGTTCTCGTGGCCTTCGGAGCCGGCCTGACCTGGGCCGCGGCCGCCGTTCGCTGGTAGGCGGACCTCAGGCTACATGAATTCGGTCATCCTCTCAATTCCGGTTGCACCCGAACTCGGAGTCCGGTGAACTGGACCTCACCCGCTACAACTCCCACTCCTCATGTCGAAATACCGCAACTCCCCGGACCCCGAACTGACCCGCATGCCTCGTGGCATTCCGTACATCATCGGCAACGAGGCCGCTGAGCGATTCAGTTTCTACGGGATGAAGACCATCCTGGCCGTCTTCATGACCAAGTACCTCTGGCTCATGAACGATACCCCGGGCCAGGCCATGGGTGAAGCCTCGGCCACCGAAAAGGTTCACCTCTTCACCTTCGCGGTCTATATCACACCCCTCCTCGGAGCCTTCATCTCGGACGCCGTCTTTGGGAAGTACAAGACCATCATCCGCCTCTCCATTGTTTACTGTGCGGGTCATGCCGCCCTCGCTCTGATGGGACTTCAGGGTGAGGCCGCGATCTGGCTTATTGCCGGACTGGTCCTGATCTCACTCGGTTCGGGGGGAATCAAACCCTGCGTGTCCGCCCACGTGGGCGACCAGTTTGGAAAGTCCAACGGTCACTTGGTCACCCGGGTATTCAATTACTTTTACTGGTCGATCAACCTGGGCGCTTTCCTCTCCACCATGCTCACCCCCTGGCTCCTGAAGTGGTATGGCCCTCACCTGGCCTTCGGGGTGCCCGGAGTGCTTATGGTCCTCGCCACCGTCGTGTTCTGGATGGGGCGCAATCGCTTCATCCACGTCCCCCCCGGGGGAAAGACATTCCTCCGGGAGACCTTCAGTCCTGTGGGGCTCAAGGCCATGGCCAAGCTCTCTGTCCTCTTCCTCTTCGTAGCCATGTTCTGGGCTCTCTTTGATCAGACCTCTTCCCGCTGGATATTTCAGGCCCAGGAAATGGATCGAAACTTCCTCGGGGTAGAATGGCTGGAATCACAGGTTCAGGCGGTAAACCCCGTCCTGATTCTGACTTTCATCCCCCTCTTCACCTTCCTCGTCTACCCCATGGTCGGCAAGGCGATAAAACTGACTCCTCTGCGAAAAATCGGCGCCGGGCTGTTCCTCATGGGTGCTGCCTTCGTCCTCAGCTCCACCATCCAGGAATGGATCGACGCCGGTCAGCGTCCGAACATCGGGTGGCAAATCCTTGCCTACCTCCTGCTGACCGCCGCCGAAATTCTCGTCTCCATCGTGGCCCTCGAATTCTCCTATACGCAGGCACCACGCACGATGAAGTCGATGATCCTCGGTCTCTTCCTTGCCGCCGTGGCCCTCGGAAATCTCTTCACCGCAGGCGTGAATCACTACATCCAGATTCCGGAGCCTGGGAAGACGGTCCAAAAACAGTTGGAAGTGGCGGCGGGCAGGGATCACAAGGCTACTGCCTCCGAGGCGCACCCGGGCGCTGATGGGAAAATCGGAACAAGTGACGATCTGGTGTATTCCCTCAAGTTCGGCAGACAAACAAAGGTCGAAATCCCGAGTAAATCCTCGCTCGAAGCAGCAGCCTCAAAAATCGAGTCCTGGTCCCGGGCAAATGGTTCCAGGTTACCTCGCCCCGCAGTGGGCTCCGGAGAACTTGAAGGGCTGAAGGACGAGTGGGGGAACGCTTTTCATTACCATCTTGAGAACAGCCAGACCGCCCGCATTACCAGCAATGGTCCGGACACAGAGGCACAGACGCAATGGGACGTGGGCATCCGTGTCGAACTGAAGGAGGAAAAGAAGGAACCAACAAAATCGTGGACCGAAGCCCTGCGCCCCGACCACCCATGGCTTAAGCGCCGCAAGAAAAAGGTTGGCTACCAGGACGAACAGGACGAGGAAGAGACAGGAGAGTTCAGCCGGACGTTCTTTGCCGGCGGTGGAGAGCGCCTTGAGGGCGCCTCCTACTACTGGTTCTTCACCATCCTGATGTTCATCACCGCTCTCCTCTTCATTCCCTACGCCTGGTTCTACCGCGGAGAAACCATCCTGCAGGAATAATTCCGGAGCCGTCGACCCTCCGCCTCCGATGCTCACCGACAGCCACTGCCATCTGGCTTCCCACAAATTCTCCGCCGAGGATCTTCCGGTCCTTCTCAAGCGGGCCCGTGAGGCCGGAGTGGAGCAGGTAATCACCCTGGCCACCAACCTCGGAGACATCCCCCGGAACCTGACCCTCGCGGAACGCTTCCCGGAAGTCTTCGCCTGCGTGGGAATCCACCCCTGTGATGTCCAGGACACTCCGGATGATTATCTCTCTGCCCTCCGCAACTTCGCTGGCCACCCAATGGTCGCCGCCATCGGCGAAACCGGCCTCGATTACTATCATCCCGCCCCGCCGGGATGGACCGAGGAGGACTATCACCAACGACAGCGCGACTTCCTGCAACAGCATTTCGAACTGGCCGCCGAACTGAAACTGAACATTGTCATCCACACCCGCGACCGGAAGGGCGATGCCTCCTTTACTGATGCCCTCGCTCTCTACCAGCCGTTCGCGACGAGGCTACAGGCCGTCTTTCACTGCTTCCCCGGTCCCTTTCCCCAGGCCGAGCGCGTCCTGAATCTGGGGGGTCTGGTCTCCTTCACCGGCATCGCCACCTTCAAGAAGGCCGCCGCAGTTCTCGATGCCGCCCGCCAGACCCCCGCCGACCGACTCATGGTAGAGACCGATTCTCCCTATCTCGCACCCGTCCCGCATCGCGGTCAGCGCTGCGAACCGGCCCATGTCCTCCACACCGCCCAATGCATCTCGGAGGCCCGCTCCGAGTCGCTCGAGGAGTTCTCAGCCCACACGGAAAACACGGTGCGACGCTTTTTCAGAACGAAAAAATGAACAAAGCAGGTCCCCGGAGCCGTTTTATGTGCTAGAAAAACCGCAAAAAGTATTTCGTTTCTCTTAACTAATAGCTTAATCTCTCTCCTCATGAAGATGACACACTTCTCCGCCATTGGATTGTCTATCGTGCTCGCCTCCTGCACCGCACTTGATCCTGACTACGCCGAATACAAAAAGTTGAAGGAGGCGCAGACCGCCGGGCAATCGCCATACGGACAGGTAAACGATTTCGGAGTCCCCGGTGGTGGCCTCGATGGTGCTCCCTATCAACCATTACCCACCGTCCATAACGCCCCCCCCGCACCAGCTCCCATTCCGCCCTTGCCGGACGCCACTCCCGGCCCGG
>DLRK01000051.1:0-1862 GCA_002501065.1 Akkermansiaceae bacterium UBA7890 | reverse complement strand
CCCGGGTGTCCCCCCCGGTCCCAGCCCGACCCCGGCCGGGAACATCGTTCCGCATACCGTGGCAAAGGGTGATTCCCTGTGGGGACTGGCCAAGCGTTACGGGACAACCATCGAGGCCATTCAAGCTGCCAATGGACTCGCCGGAACAGACATTCAGGCGGGCCGGACCCTGCAGATCCCGAGCAACAATTGACTCGCACTCCCGCCACTCGCCTCCTTGCCACCGGGCTCGCCCTCATGACGGGCCTGGTGCCCCTGCACGGATCAGCCCAGGAGTCTCCCCCCGGAAAAGATGCGGAGAAGATTATTCAGGCCCTTTTCGAGTGTGAAGACGAGAAAGCACTGAAGGAAGCCATCACCTCTGCCCAAGAGGCGGGAACCCCCCGACAGGCCATCCTGGAAGCCCGCTTCCTTTTCCTGGTGGACCAGGAGGACTTTGCCGCGGTGGCTGCCCTCGGCCCGGTGCTCAAGGAACAGAAAGCCTCCTTTCGCATCGACGATTCCGTCATCTTCAGCGTGCAGGAGGAATTCTTCTCCATCATTGAATACTGCTACGCCCTTGGTGCCCTTGAGAAGGGAGATCTCACACGCTTCAAGCACCACATCACGGAAGCCTTCTGGCTTAGCCCCCGTCAAGCCACCGCCTTTGCGCCCCATATCGACCGCCTGCGCCGTGATCAGGCCCTGGCCGGCACCAAGATCGACTTCAATCGGAGATTCACCAGACAAAGAGACGGCAAAGAGGTCGCCCTGCGGGCGCTCGCAAAGCAATCAGAGTATCTCGTCATTCATTTCTGGTCTCCTTGGAGCAATGAGTCGAAAGCTCACCTGCCTGATTTCCTCGCCATGGTGAAAGAGCTGAACACCCACAAGATTCCAGTCGCCTCCATCCTCATTGAGCCTGGAAACGAAGCCCTGACCGAGGCCAACAAGTTCCGCGCAGCCCTCCCATCGGGAGAGATTGGAGACTGGATTGTGGATAACTTGCAGGCATCCCTTGCCCGAAAACTCCGTGTTCTGGAGCTTCCAACCATTACTGTTCTCAAGATTGATGGTTCTGTTCTCTTCAGCGGCCATCCCTCTGAGAAACAACTCTGGTCCGCTCTGCAGGAGATTGATCCGAAGCTCAAACGCCCTCGGGTGGTATCCGCTCCCTGACTTTTCCCACCCGGTGCCGTCATCACGCACCATGCTCCTCCGCCTTGAACCCGTTCAGGCGTTGCCATCGTTGGAACATTTCTGTCAGATGCATCTGTTAGAAACCCTGCCTAATTCACGGACAAAACAAGCCTACTCTCTAAGAGGATTTAATCTTGTATGCCCCACATGTTTCCCGCTTAGATATGTTTGACGATCAGTCGTAGAACATGCCGAATCCGTCCCGTCCTTCCGGTTTGGAGCTGCAAGCGCTCTCCGTTTTATACTCACTCGGCCCCTCTACCGTAGCGGTCGTACTTGAAAACATCCCGGATGGAAAAAACCGCGCCTACACGACCATCCTCTCGGTGATGCAAAGTCTCGAGCGCAAGGGTCTCGTCAAACCTACTCGTAAAGGTCGATCGTACATCTATAAACCCACCAAAAGTCAAGTAAGTATCGTCTCTCCCCATGTAAAAGATTTTCTCTTAAACGCTTTCGGAGGAAGCATATGTCACGCTATTCTCCACCTACTCTCCACCGGTGCTCTGACACCGGAAGAGCAAACCGCCGTTGAGCGTAACCTCAATAAGCAAAGAGCCATGGCTGCAAAGAAGAAGACCACAAAGAGAAAAGCCGCTGCCAAGCGGAAACCTGCTAAGAAGGCTGCCAAGCGCAGCCCTGCTAAGAAAAAAGCTGCGAAGCGCAAGCCCGCTAAGAAGGCT
>DLRK01000114.1:7955-10598 GCA_002501065.1 Akkermansiaceae bacterium UBA7890 | reverse complement strand
CTTCATGAGCGACAACGGGCACTCCACCGAGGAGGGTGCCCGGATCCGGGCCAATCACAAAAGCGGCATGAAGGAGGGGCATTACTACCACGCCCATGGCGGCGGAGGGAACACCGGCAAGTGGCGGGGTTCCAAGGGATCCTACTATGAGGGCGGCCTGCGCGTTCCCGCCATCATCAGCTATCCAGCCAAGCTTCCAGAGGGCGAGGTACGCGGCCAGGCCATCACGGCCGCGGACTGGTTCCCCACCATCCTCGACCTGTGCGGAATCGAGCGCCCCAAGGTGCAGCTCGATGGCCACTCGGTGCTTCCGCTCATCCAGAAGCCGGACTCCCCTTCGCTTCACCGCACCCTTCACTGGGGCTGGGGCAACGGCTGGGCCATCCGCAAGGGCGACTGGAAACTCATCGGCAACGGCAACCAGCCACGGTTTCTCGGCAGCCTGGCCGGGGAGCACCCCGAGGCTATGAACCATCTCAAAGAGAAACCGAAGCTGGTCCAGCAACTGCTCCAACTGCATCAAGGCTGGGTTGAAGAAACGCGTCCCCGATAAGGAGTATCCCGGCACTCCTCACACAGTTGACTTATGCAATAGACACCCTTTATTGAAGCAATATGAACCCCCTCCGCGCCTGTCGTCACCTGGGTCTCCTCGGCCTGGGAATCGCCCTCACGATCTCCCTCTACATGGCTTGGACCTCCCTCCAGGGCGGGGCCGTAGCTGGATGCTCCGGCGAGGGGAGCGGCTGTCACAGCGTCCTCTCCAGCAAATGGGGCTACGTGCTCGGACTGCCGGTCAGTCTCACCGGCCTCCCCATTTACGGGTCGCTTCTGTTCTTCTCCTTCGGTGCCTCTCCGCGATCCCGGGTGCTGGTCAACACCCTCTCGATCCTCGTGGTGGGAGCGGCTCTCTGGTTCGCAGGAATTCAGCTCCTTATCCTGAAGGCCTTCTGCCCGTGGTGCTGCACCACCCACGGTTTTGCAGTGACAGGCACCCTCCTCCTTGCCTTCTCCCGCCGCCTGGAACCGGTGCCCGGACGGCCTGTCCTGGTCGGGGCCCTGGCCCTTCCCGCCCTCTGTGGTTTAATTGCTCTTCAGGTCTTCGGCCCCGCCCCGGACCAGTCCCAGCGAGCCTCCCTGGGCAGCGCCGGTGCCCGACAGGGTGCTGACCACCTCGTCTCCCTGCATGACGGGCAGTTCGTCCTGAACCCGGCAGACCTTCCCACCATCGGCTCTCCCGAGGCCCGCCATGCGGTCGTGGCCCTTGGCGATTACACCTGCGGGTTCTGCCGCAAGCTGCACGGGCAATTGAAGCAGGCTGTAGAAGCCTACCCACCCGGCCAGCTCTGCGTGATTGAACTGCCGGTGGCCCGGGATGCCAGGGGTGCAGAAATCCAGCAGCTCATGCTTTCACTCTGGCGCAGTCACCCGGAGACCAGGACTGCCCTGGACACCAAAATCTACGAACGCCGCCTTTCCATCGATCCAAAGGCCATTCGGCAGGCTGCTGACGCCCTCCTCGGGGAGGAGGCCGTCACTGCTTCGCTGCGGGACCACGGCCAGTGGGCCGAGGATCAGATTTCTCTCGCTTCGCGCGTCCTGGAGGCCAACCGCAAATTGACCGGAGCCCCTCACCTCCCCCAGTTGATCGTCGGAGAGGAAGTCAACATCGGGGCCTCGCGTGATCTCGAAACCTACCTTGATCTCTTCGCGCGCAACCTTGATCTGAAAACTCCGAGCGAGGAAGCGCTGGCCCGGGCAGCCACGATCACCCCCTCTGCTCCACCGGCCCCTCCCACCGTGGCTTCTCTCGCACCCACCACCGGGATCCTGTGGCCAACCCTTACACAGCAATCTGAAGTTTCCCCCCATCATCCGGGAATCCTCTGGCCCGTCTCCAATCTCCTGCCGCCTTCCCATTTCTCGCGAAAAGACAAGGACGGTGAGGAGATCCCGGCCGGCTACTTCGCCTGGATGATGGAGAACTTTGAGATGCCTGACGAAATCCTGCTCGCCAACCCCACTGCCAATCCGGATGGGGATACCAACAGGAACGGACTGGAATACTGGTGCCGTCTCGACCCCAAGCAGAAAGACTCCCGCCCGGGCTTGGTAGGCCGACGGTCAAAGGGCAACATGATCTACGCCCTTGAACTTCGGGATGACGATTTGGCGCCGGACGGTTTCTTCCAATTCTCCGATGACCTGTGGTTCGCCCGCCCCTCCCTGGTCCCGTTCCCAGCGGCCAAGACAAGCGATCCCGACCCGGAAGACGGGCTCCTGACCTGGATGGCAACGGACCCTTCCCCGAAACCGGGTCCCACCCGTTTCGCGCGGGCCAATTTCAGGATCGACTGGCCAGCAGATTCCCGATGTCTCCAGCACTGCGCGGCTGTCGCGGTGGCCACCTGTCAACCGGACAGCGAACAAATCCGCGCCACATTTCAGGCCTGCCTTGCCACCTGCTCCCGGGGCATGTGCGCCGAGATCTTTGATCCGGTGTGTGGGTGCGACGGCCAGACCTACGGCAACGCCTGCACGGCGGCCGAGGCTAATGCCAGCGTGGAACACCTCGGTGCCTGCGGGGAGCCTCAATGCACCAGCAATGCCGACTGCGATGAGGCCGATTACTGCTTCTCCGAA
>DLRK01000114.1:7534-7713 GCA_002501065.1 Akkermansiaceae bacterium UBA7890 | reverse complement strand
AATGTCGCCAGCCAGGGGGCCTGTGAGGCCCAGACCGAGTGCGACAGCAATACCGACTGCGACGAGGCCGACTACTGCTTCTCCGAAGACGGTTGTGACGCCCCGGGAATCTGCCAACCGCGACCGGTGGTCTGCACCCGCGAGTTCAACCCGGTCTGTGGATGCGATGGGCAGACCTA
>DLRK01000114.1:3912-7225 GCA_002501065.1 Akkermansiaceae bacterium UBA7890 | reverse complement strand
GGGCAGACCTATTCCAATGCCTGTGGGGCGGCAGCAGCCGGGGTCAATGTCGCCAGCCGGGGAGCCTGTGAGGCCCAGGTCGAGTGCGGCAGCAATGCCGACTGCGACGAGGCCGATTACTGCTTTTCCGAAAACGGTTGTGACGCCCCGGGAATCTGCCAGCCGCGACCGCGATTCTGCACCCGCGAATTCAGGCCGGTCTGTGGATGCGACGGCAGGACCTACGGCAATGCCTGCACGGCGGCTGCGGCCGGCGTGAACGTCGCCAACCAGGGAGCCTGTCCGCCGATCCGCGACCCGTGAGCCACCGAGGCGTTACCCTTAAGAGACGAGGGCTTTCAGCACACTCTCCAGGCTCTCCCGTGCATCACCAAAGAGCATGCGGGTGTTCTCCTTGAAAAAGAGCGGGTTCTCCACTCCGGCATAACCGGTGGCCATGGAGCGCTTGAGCACGATGGTGGTTTTGCCCTTCCAGCACTCGAGCACTGGCATCCCCGCGATAGGACTGTCAGGCTCGTCAAGGGCGGACGGATTGACAATATCGTTGGCACCGATGACCACCGAGACATCGATGTCCGGAAAATCGTCGTTGATCTCGTCCATCTCGAACACGATGTCGTAGGGAACCTTCGCCTCCGCCAGAAGCACGTTCATGTGTCCCGGCATGCGGCCGGCCACCGGGTGAATCCCGAAGCGCACGTTGATTCCCTTTCCTCGCAGGGCCTTGGTCATTTCGTTCACGGTGTGCTGGGCCTGGGCCACCGCCATGCCGTAGCCGGGAATGATCATGATTTCCTTGGCCTCTCCCATCAACTCAGCCGTCTCCTCGGCACTCACGGCAACAGCTTCGCCCTGCTCTCCGTCACCACTCTTCGCAGGCCCGCCTCCGCTACTTCCAAACCCGCCCGCAATAACCGAAAGGAATTTCCGGTTCATGGCCCTGCACATGATATAGCTGAGGATTGCTCCGCTGGAACCAACAAGGGCTCCGACAACGATCAGGAGATCATTCTCGAGCATGAACCCGGTGGCTGCAGCCGCCCATCCTGAATAGCTGTTGAGCATGGAGACTACCACCGGCATATCGGCCCCGCCAATCGCCATCACCATGTGAATCCCAAAAATGAGGGCAATCACGGTCATGATGAGGAGCGGGCTGGACCACTGATACTCGACGACCGCCGAGCTGGACTGCCCCACAAAGATTATCCCCAGCACAACCGTCACGATCAGCAGTCCCAGGTTGAGCCAGTGCCTCGCGGGCAGGGTAAGAGGCTTACCGCCGATCCGGGCACTGAGCTTGAGGAAGGCTATGACGGAACCCGAGAAGGTCACCGCACCAATCAGGATCCCCAGGTAAATCTCGATATAATGGATCGTTCCCTCGGCTCCTTCGTAATGATGCCCATCGGGATCGAGATAGGTAGCGTAGCCAACCAGAACAGCGGCGAGTCCTACCAGGCTGTGAAGCATGGCCACGAGTTCCGGCATCTGGGTCATCTTCACGCGGCGGGCGAGGACAAAGCCCACCGCCCCGCCGACCACGAGGGTCCCGACGAGAATGGCGTGGTTCCCGGTGATTCCGGCGATTGCGGCAACCAGGGCGATTGCCATGCCCAGCATACCGTAGAAATTTCCCCGGCGCGCGGTTTCCTGGTTACTCAGTCCCCCGAGGGCAAGAATGAAGAGGATGATTGCTCCGAGATAGGCGGCGTCTGCAAGTTGCTCAGTCATGTCGTCTTGCGATTGGAGGCTATCCCTTGCGGAACATTTCCAGCATGCGCTGGGTGACGGCGAATCCACCCACGATGTTGACGGCGGTGATCAGGATCGCGACCGCGGCCAGCCACATGATCACGGGAGTGTCGGATGAGATTTGCATGAGCGCCCCGATGATGATGATGCTGCTGATTGCATTCGTGACGCTCATGAGCGGCGTATGCAGCGCGGGACTGACATTCCAGATCACCATGTAGCCGACGAAGCAGGCGAGAACGAAGACCGTGAAGTGCTCCATGAAGGAAGACGGGGCGAAGGAACCCACCCCGGCGAGGGCGCCCCCGGCGAGCAGAAGCGGAACGAGGAATCCCAGGATTGAGCGCTTTGGCTCGGCGGTTTCCTGCGACACGGTCGGCGTCTGCTCGGGCTGCGATTTCGGCGCAGGTGCAGCGCTGAGCTTGGGTGCAGGTGGTGGCCAGGTGATCTCCCCATCCTTGATCACGGTGGTGCCCCGGATGATCTCGTCCTCCATGTTCACATCGACCGTGCCGTCCTTTTCCGGGCTGAGATCAGTGAGAAGGTGACGCAGGTTGGTGCCATAAAGCTGGCTCGACTGAGCCGCCAGGCGACTGGGCAGGTCCGTGTATCCGACAAGGGTCACCCCATGTTTGACCACCACCTTACCGGTCTCCGATAGCTCACAGTTTCCACCCTGCTCGGTAGCCAGGTCCACGATCACGCTACCCTCCTTCATGAGTTCCACCATGTCGGCCAGGATGAGCTTGGGGGCCGGCTTACCGGGAATCAATGCGGTGGTAATGATGATATCCACCTCCCTGGCCTGCTCCCGGAAAAGATCCATCTCGGCCTTGATGAAAGCCTCACTCATCACCTTGGCATAACCACCTTCCCCGGCCCCGTCCTCGTCGTCCTCGAACTCAAGCATGAGGAACTCGGCGGCCATGCTCTCAACCTGTTCCTTGACCTCGGGCCGGGTGTCGAAGGCACGCACGATGGCACCCATGCTCCGGGCCGCACCAATGGCGGCCAAACCGGCCACTCCCGCCCCGATTACGAGCACCTTGGCCGGGGGCACCTTGCCTGCCGCCGTGATCTGTCCGGTGAAAAAGCGACCGAAGTGCTGGGCCGCCTCCACCACCGCACGATACCCGGCGATGTTGGCCATGGAACTGAGGGCATCCAGCTTCTGGGCCCGCGAAATGCGCGGAACACTGTCCATGGCCATGACCGTCCCCCCGGTAGCGGCCAGTTCCTTCATCAGTTCCTCGTTCTGGGCCGGCCAGATGAAGCTCACCAGAATCTTACCTTCCTCCAGACGTCCGATCTCGTCGCCCAGTGGCGCGCGCACCTTGAAGATAATATCGGAGGACGACCATAACTCCGCGGCATGCTCCATCACCTGCACTCCAGCAGCACGATACCCTGCATCCGGAAAACTGGCCGACTCCCCTGCCCCACTCTCTATCGCCACGGTGAAGCCGAGCTTCTGCAGGTGTTCAGCCACTTCCGGGGTGGTGGCCACCCGGCACTCACCCTCGTATATTTCATTCGGAATCCCGATTTGCATTTGCTC
>DLRK01000114.1:1495-3584 GCA_002501065.1 Akkermansiaceae bacterium UBA7890 | reverse complement strand
CAACCCACGTGCCGGACGGGCGGACCATAGGGCGACAGGGGAGCTTTACAAGTATCTTACCGGGAACTTATCCAGTTGATTCCGGCTCGAGGTCAGGGAGCTGAATTAGAGCCCGCAAGTGACGGTGCGGGAGTCGTTCCAAGCAGGTCATGGCCGACCCATCATGCCCTGTGACCGCCCCCCTGGCCTATCCTCCTTCCGTGGTATTCTTCAGATTGCTGGCGCGATTATCATTGGTTCGTCCCGGCGGCACCTGGACTCCGCAAGAAGGCTCGCAGACACGCTTGCCGCTCACTTCCCGAACGGGCACCGAAGTGAGTCCTTCGGGGGCCACTCCCTCCTCCAATTGACGCAAGCCGGGATACATCCGGGTGGATCAGCCCGCCGGATGAAGCAGGGGGGACCGGGAGGCACCAGACACAGCGAGGAGGCAACCTCCATGGGATCCCACGAACCGTGCCCCAGAGTGCCGGAAGACCCCGTGACCGCCGATTTCACACGCTCTGGCCCGGTCTTGTGAACAGTCAGAGGATCCTGCCTCATGGGATATTTGCCTCCAGCAGTCCATTTTGGTCGCATGAACACGTTCTTCCTGCGGTTGGGGTTTGCATCCGTGCCCGGGCCGCGTAATAACCGCTCCTGTTACAATCCTAGCCTCAGGCGAATTCTCATGAGCAACAATCAAACCAGAAGGAGTTTCCTCCAGAAATCAACCGCTGCCGGTGCTGCCATCGGCTTCCCCACCGTCATCCCGTCCAGTGCCCTCGGCAAGGACGGGGCAACCGCTCCCAGTGAACGCGTGGTCATGGGATTCATCGGAATCGGCAACCGCGGACTAGGTGTAATGCAGGCCCACATCAATCACAAGGACGTGCAGGGTGTGGCTGTCTGCGACTGCCACAAGAATCACACTGACCGCAACCGCAGGTGCGGGTCAGTGGGCGGCAAGGAGACCGTGGACAAGAAGAACGGCAACAAGGACTGCAAGGCCTACTTCGACTTCCGCGAACTGTGCGCCCGCGACGACATCGATGCCGTCATGGTCGCCACCCCCGACCACTGGCACGGATTGATCACGCTTGAAGCCCTCCGCAACGGCAAGGACGTCTACTGCGAAAAACCGATGACCCACTTCTTCGCGGAAGGTGTCGCGGTCCACAAGACGGTCGCTGAGAAGAAGCGCATTTTCCAGGTCGGTTCCCAGCAACGCTCCGGAGGAAACTTCCGTCAGGCAGTCGAAATCGTTCGCAATGGCCTGATTGGAAAAGTGACTCACGTTGAAGTGGGACTCCCCGGGGGCCGAACCGGTCCTGATCGTGACCCGACCCTCAAGGATGCCCCGGAAGGCTACGACCGCTGGTGTGGTCCCAGCCCGGTCCTCCCCTACATGGAGGCCCGTCACCACTGGTCCTGGCGCTGGCACACCAATTACGGACGCGGCCAGCTCATGGACTGGATCGGCCATCACAACGACATCGCCCACTGGGGACTCGGACTCGAAGCTACCGGCGGTGGGGGCGGGCCGATCAGCGTGGAAGCAAAGAACTGGGACTTCAGCAAGACTCCGGACATCTACGACACTGCCTGGCAGTATGATGTGATCTCCAAGTACCCGGGTGACATCGAAGTCAAGATGTCCTCCCGCGTGCGCATGGGGACCAAGTGGATTGGCACGGACGGCTGGGTCTACGTGGACCGCGGTCGCCTGGATGCCTCCAACAAGGAGTGGGTCAAGGGCGGGTTCAACTCCGGCAAGTTCAAGGCCTACAACTCACCCGGCCACCAGCGCAACTTCATCGATTCCGTGAAGTCCCGCAAGGAGACCGTTGCTCCCGCCGAAAACGCCCACCGCTCGGTTACTCCCGGCCACATTGCCTACGTTTCGCACGAGATCGGTCGTGCCATCAAGTGGGACCCCAGGAAGGAAACCGTCATCGGGGATGACAAGGCCCAGAAGATCCTCAACGCCCTGCCCTACCGGGGAGACTGGAAGATCTAGGATCGATCACCTTCCCATCGCGGAGGATCCACCCTCCGCTGCAAAACCTCTCCGGGCTCACCTGCACCACGCGGGTGAGCCCGTTCCCTT
>DLRK01000114.1:0-1174 GCA_002501065.1 Akkermansiaceae bacterium UBA7890 | reverse complement strand
CGGGTGAGCCCGTTCCCTTGCAGGAAGCCGAACCCCATCCGCCAAATGGAATTAGGTTCGATCCTCCTGGAATCCGGGCCTCACTCCCTGACCACTTCCAGGAGTTCGATGTCTCCCTTGTCAATCTCGAGCGAAACCTTGGATTCCCCTCCCTCTTCCCGGACCGGAACATCCTTCCACTGGCGGCTACCCTTGTCCATCCGACGCACCTTCCTGACTCTGCCCTCGACCGTCACCTCCGCCATTCGCGGCTCCCCGATATCACGATTTCCCAGGGCAACAAATCTCTCGCCCCTTGCTCCTTCGAAGACTCCCATGATAATATGTTCCCCGGAAGGCCGCACCCAGTAATCCCCGGGAACCTCCCGGGTACTGGCCGGAAGTGGTGCGGTGTGATAGACCGCCACCGAGCGGGCCCCAACCAGGCTCGGGCTGAAGGCGGCCATGGTATTATTGCAGCGCCCCACTTCCCGTCCGATGTCCGAGAGAGGCGGCGGTTCGGTCTCCACCACCTTGTGGATATCGAACATCGTCCAACCCACCCACCACTTGAACCCCTTGACGCCGTAGGCCAGGCTCATGGAGACCGTCTGCCGCATCTTGATCACGTTGTCGCCATGCACGTGGACGAAGCGAAAGATCGGAATGCCGCCTGCCGCCAGTGACATGCGGCGGTAATACTCCAGGTAGTGGAAGTGGAGATGAGCCTGGCGCTGCCAGTGGTAGTCGTAATACTCCAGCATGCGGGGACGAACCGCATCGAGGAAGAACTCAATTCCCCCATACTGGGCGTAGGTTGTAAAGGCGGTGGGGTGGTAGGCGTCGATGGCTTCATATTCCCCGCGCATGGTGCCAAAGCGGGGGAAGCTGCCGGGCTTGCGGCGATCACTCAGGTAGTAGCAGATCACGGACTGCTCATCCTTCAGGGTGTGGGCGGCCCAGGGGGTGACCCCATGGACGAGGAGATAGATTCCGGCCTCTCGCGTGGCTTCAAGGTCAGCCAGGCTCCCTTCCAGCCCGTTGAAGTTCATCTTCTTCATGGATGCGAAGAGATTGGCGTGACCAACCCGTGGGCCGACCCAGCCGGGTCCCAGGAAGGAGATAATGGCGGGCATGCGGAAGGATCCCGGCAGGATCTCCTTCACCACTGCCGCATACGCTCCGATCCCGAAAA
>DLRK01000121.1:47495-55892 GCA_002501065.1 Akkermansiaceae bacterium UBA7890 | reverse complement strand
TCCGGCACAGGCGCCGGGACAGGTATCGGCGCGGGGATGGTTCCCGGAGCTGGTTCCTGGGGCGTCACACCCTTGAGAGCTCTCTTCAAAGCCTCGCTACTCGCATCGATGCCATTCTGGCCTTCGGCCTCGTTTCCGCCTTCAGGATCGGCCTGCGGGACATCGGGCGCCATGGCGGGATCCGTCGCAGGCGGTGGCGTGTCGACAATCCCCTTCTCGTAGTTTCGCTTGGCAATGAGAATGGAGAGCACAAGAGCGAGAAGGAGGAAAGCGGTTCCAAAATAGGCCGTTCCCTTCTGCAGCACGTTGGTGGTCTGCGCGCCGAACATCTGATCGGTCATCCCGGAGCCAAAAGCCGCCCCCAGACCCTCCTGCTTGGGACGCTGCATGAGCACCACGAGAATGAGCAGCAAACTCACCGCCACGAAAGCGACGAGCAGAAGGTTGATCAGGATATTCATGCGAGCCAGAAAACGAGGGGGGCGGGACTATGGTAGCGCTTCTGCAGCTTGTAAAGCAAGTTCCAATAGCTGCCCGCAACGCCTCCTAAGCCATTGAAATTAAACAGGATAGGAATAGCGGGAGAGGGGCCATTTGAACGCGCGGCCGCACTGAGGGCCCCGCCGTGGAGCACTCTCCCTCCTTCAGCCCGGGAATCCTGCAACAATCAGCCGAATACGGAAAGAAGGGAGAATCCCGCCGCCATGCGTCAGACGAGATCACCTCCGGCCCCCGCGCCACCTGACCAAAAACGCCGTTCCACATAATCCCGGGATTCTCTACCCGAAATGGGTCCTCATTCAAACTCGATTATTTACCTTTCGCAAATATCAGTTTTCACTGTAGAAATTCCTTCCTGAGCGAGGTGTCTGATATCAACACCAAAACGAGTCTACGGCCCTACCCGGCCCGGGTCTTTACCCGCGAAGGGATGTTCTGCCCTCATTGTCGGCGGGAGCTGGAGAACGTGGCGGAGACCTGCCGGGGATGCGGGTTCAACCTCAACATGTGCCAGAAGTCATTTCCCTTCGGGGCTCCTCCGCTTGCATTGATCATCGACCCCTCACAACTTCTGCCCGCCGGAATCGAGGAGGATCTGCACAAACCCTACCGGAAATTCCGCAAATGCACCCCCCAGGTGGACATCTGCTTCTGCTTTGTCCGCCTGCAGGTGGAAAGCCCGCTCAAGGAATTCGCCTTCTGGCTGCACAATACGGCCCCCGGAGCGGATCACGCCCGTGCCTGGCAGCTCCTCGTGGTCGGTGATCTCACCTCGGGCCGCCTGACCCTTACCAGTGGTTATGCCCTGGAGCCCTTCCTCAAGCAGGAACTCTGGGAGGCCGCGCTCCAGGAACTGGCCGCCTGCTTCAGTGACGAACAGTGGAAGGAGGGACTCCATGGCTTCCTCACTGAGGCCCGCAATCTCCTCACCACCGCCTGGCAGGTGGCCGAGGGGTGTCGCCAACCCAATCATCGCCCAAGTCCTGCAAGATCCCAGGACCTCCCGGAGAAGCTGGAACTGGAACGCCCGGAGGAATCCGAAATCCCGGGATCGGGAGCCTTCCCTTCTGACACACGACAGGGATACCTCCCGACCTCCCTCCAAAGGGAACGGGGAAGCTGCCCGGAAGAATCCGCCACTCCTTGATCCTGATCCGATGAATCTGCGGCTTCTCTTCTTCCTGTGCCTGTTCCTGCCAGGAGTGGTGACGGGCCAAGCCATTGACTTCCCGCATCCTCCATCCGGTCAAGTCTTCGATGCCGGCGGCTGGCTGGGCGAGGAGCGCAGATCCCGCCTTGAGGAAGAGCTGGGCCACTACCGCACAAGCCATGCCCTCGACGTTCTGGTGGTTCTTTGGGACCGTGGACTTCCACCCGAAGCCACCCTTGAGGACCTGGCCAGACGGGTTGGGGAGACCTGGGCCCGCCACGACCTGTGGGCGGTCGTCCTGCACGTGCCCGACTCCCTTTCGCGACCTGTCGTGGTCTTCGGTGGCCGCGCCAGCACGGACTACGAGGATGAAGACGCCGGCCTCGCACTACACAATGCAGTCTCGCGCGGAATGAAGGAGCGTAGCACGCGGGCCCAGTTGGAATCCCTGGGCCTTGAGCTCGGAGAGGAATTCGTCTTCCTGAAAAACCGTGCTGCCCATGAGCGCACGCAGGTCCTGGCGATCCACGACCAGCAGCACCTCGTCAAGCAGGAGCGCCCCCAGCCCATGATTTTCCGGGCCTTTATTACCACCATGCTCACCCTCCTCGCCATCGGCGTGGTCGCCGTCATCCACCTCGTCAAACGCCGCCCGTCTGACCTCCGCTTCCCCGAGACCCAATGGCGCCGCCGGCTCGGGGCGACTTGGAGCGGCGGGAGCCGGATCGTTGTCTCTCTTCCACCCCGCATTTCATGAAACGGCCCCTTTGCCAGCTTATTGCAGTGCTTTTCGCCGGGGGCTATCTCCTGGCACTCGGCGGATGTGGAAAGACTGCCGACCCGGACACCGCCACCAGCAAGCAGGACGGCCCCGGGGTGGCCTACTTCTCTCCCCACCCCGGAGAAACCTGGAAATACAAGGTCCAGAAGGAGATCCCTATCGAACTCCGCCTGTCCGAGGCCGACGCCGCCCTCCGGCCACAACGCACCGATACCGCTCACCTCATCACCTTTGAGCAGGTCCGCACCTGCACGGGCGAGCGCGAAATCGAAGCCCTCGGGAAGACGCTGACCACCATTGCCATCTCCGAGAACGGAAAGGTCATGGGCGAGGAGCTCTATCAACTCGGATCCGAGGGAATCCTGAGCTGGGGCTGGATTCCTGCAAACGTGAAGGATGGGGAAGCCCACCTTCTGGAGGAAGGCGTGACCATCGCCACCCCGGACATGCAACCGGGACAGACCTGGGAGTGGCTGGGAAGGGATCCCGGCAATCCATTTCTCTTCCGGGTGATCGAGCGTGGGATGGTCACCGTTCCGGCAGGAACCTTCCAGGCCACCCGCATTCAGATCACCAGCGAGAAAATCTCCCCCCACCCCGTTACCGGAAACGATCACGTCACCTATCTCAAACGCAGCCTGTGGTTTGCGGAAGAGGTCGGCGTGATCAAGGAGGACATCGTCTATTACGGCGAGCAACACGTGCGGGTGAAGCAGCATTCCGAACTGGTCCACTGGGTCCTGCCCTCCGGTGAACCGCCCTCGAAGAAGGTCATGGTGAACACGGATGGCACGGCCCCTGGCGCTCCCGAAGCAGAGGAACCCTTCGCCCCGTAAGCTGCCCGGGAACAGCGCCCCGGTCCTGGACCCGATGAACTGGAGGAGGGAAACGGTTACCCGCTGACCTGAATCACGTTGTTCTCCTTATCAAGAACAAGCTTGCGTGCTTCCACCGGTTCCTCACTCAGCCCAAAGGCCATGATGGTGACCAGTTCCCCTTTGCCAATCAGGTGAGCGGCTCCCCCATTGATAATGATCTTTCCGGTTCCAGCCGGGCCCACCTGGACATAAGTCTCCAGTCGGGCCCCAGTGCTGATGGAGGCCACCAGAACCTTCTCGCCCGACCAGAGGCAGGCCTCCTCCACCAGGTCGGCCGGGAGTTCAATACTCCCCTCGTAATCCACCGAGGCCTCGCTGATCATGGCCCGATGAAGTTTGGATTTGAGCACCTGCCGAAGCATGGCGGGAAGGAAACTGGAGTAGCCGCCCACGTCAAGACGCGAAAATCCGCGTGCATCCAGTCGGTTCTTGAAGCACCATTACCCTTCCCCCGGCAAGACATGAGCCTTCGAATTTCCCTGATCCTGGTGATCCTGCTCCCCGTTTCCCTCCGTGCGGAGGAATCTGCGGAGCCTGCTCCTCCTTCCAGGCAAGTCGTTCTCAAGGCGCTGCAGTGGATGCAGTCGAGCACCCCCCAGCGCCGTCAGGCGGCCTATCGCAGCGTTCACCTGCTGGGAAAAGAAGCGATCCCCTCCTTCCGCAAGGCCCTCCAGAAGGCCAGGCAATATCATGAGCGAAGGCTCGCCGACACCCTCAGCGGACGAAATCGCGGAGGCAATCCCTACGGCGAACTGGTGAGTGTGGTGGACGAACTGCGTCAGGAGCGCGCCCGTGTCTACCCGCTCATGATGCGCGACTGGCAAAAAAACAAGCAGGAGATCGACAAGCTGCGTGCGGAATGGGCCCGGCTCGACGGCCTCTACCAGAAGGCCTCCAGCCTGGCGCAGGCGGATACCACCTCCATCGACAGGCAGGTCGATGAAATTACAGATGCCCTGGTGGAAATTCATGATCAACTCGCCCGGTTCGAGGGCCAGACCAGGGAAGAGGCGGAGGAAATCAGCGCCGAGGAACGCCGGAAGGTGGCCCTTGAAGAAAGTTTTGACGGCAGCAGTTACATGAAGGCCGCACAGGTCCTCGGCGCCATGCGCGCAGAAGTGGCCACCCTCACCTCTGCCAACCAGCACAACAACACGTCGAGCTGGGCCAGCGCGCCTCAGAAGAATTTCGCCAGGCTCATCAGTTACGAACGGGCGGTCCTCGGACTGCGCCCGTTCAAACTGGAAGAAAAACTGAGTGCTGCTGCCAGCGGTCACTCCGCGGACATGGTGCGGATGGGATTCTTCTCCCACACCTCGCCCGTTTCCGGCAAAAAAAGTTTCACCGACCGCGCCCGCAGGGCAGGTTTCCGCGGTGGTCCGTCCGGCGAGTGTATCGCGGCCGGCCAGGGCAGCTTTTCCTCCGCCTACGGATCCTGGTTCTACTCAGACGGTCACCGCCACATCATGCTCGCCAAAGGGCCGAATGTGCTTGGCTTCGGGGTGGCCTCAAAACACTGGACCCTCGTGACAGGTCGCCTCTAGCTGCCGCAGACCATTGACGCGGAGGGACAGGACCCGGGGAACTAGGAGATCTCCACTGCCAGCACGCAGACGTCGTCGTCAAAGCGCTGGCTTTCCGCAAAGGAGAGAACACGGTCAAGCACACGATCAAGGAGGGCGTCCACTCCGAGGCACTCTCCTTCCGAAACCGCCTGCACCAGTCTGTTTTGAAGAAAGGCTTCACCCTCACGGTTCTCCACTTCGATGATCCCGTCAGTGAAAAGCATGAGCTGCTTGATCAGGCTCAACTTGAGCGTATGGGTCTCGTACTCGGCCTCCGGGAAGAGCCCCAACGCCGCGCCCTTGCCGCGCCCCCCCATGGGCAGCACGCTTGTCCCATCCTCGCTGCGCATGATTGGGGCAGGATGGCCTGCACTGGCATAGCGCAGTTCCCCGTTTTCGAGGTCAATCACCGCCAGAAAGGCGGTCGCGAACATAGTCATCTCCGCCTCAAGCAGGATGGCCGACAGTCCGCTGTTGAGCTGCCCGAGAAACTCCCCGGGATCCTCTGCCACCTGGTGAATCCGTTCCGCCAGCCCGCGTAGCATGGACACGATGATGGCCGACCTTACCCCGTGGCCCATCACATCGCAGATGAAGAGGCCGGCGGCATGGTCCCCGATAGGAAACACCTCGAAGAAATCGCCCGCCAATCCGGAGATCGGGATGTAGCGGTGCCCGAACTGCAGAAGTCCTCCGTTCTTACCGCCCCTTGGAACCACGGGATACTCGTGCGGCAGGAGGGCCTGCTGCACCTCGCGCGCGAGGGCCAGCTCCTCTTCGATCTCATCGTTGCGCTGCTGCAGAGCCGCCGCGGCCTCCGCCAGGGACTGCTGGGTCCGCACCAGTTCAGATACATCACTGGACACCCCGAAGGTTCCTATGATCTCCCCCACACGGTCGACCAGCGGCATCTTGGTGGTCAGAACCCAGGCTTCAGTCCCCCCGGACGTCGTCTCCTTCTCGACATAACCCAGGATCGGCTCCCCGGTGTCGATGATCTGCTGCTCATCGCGCAAGGCCTCGTCCGCGTGATCCTCCCGAAAGAGGTCGTGGTCACTCTTACCGATGACGTCCTCGGGTTTCCCAAAGCCGTTCCACTTCGCCATCGACTTGTTGACCAGGGTGAACTTCGAGTCGCGATCCTTGAAATAGATGTTGAGGGGAACGTTATCAATAAGCAATCGCATGAGATGGCGCTCTTCCAGAAGCTCCTGCTCCACCAGTTTCCGCGGCGTAATATCGATCATCGACCCCGCCATCCGCACGGCCTGTCCCTCCCTGTCACGAACCACCACCCCGCGGATGCGAAACCAATGCCAGTCGCCCTCGCCCTTTGCCACCTGGATGCGGGGTTCCACTGCCAGGAGATTATCAGCACCCGGTTGCAGGATCTCCTGGAGCCGTTCTATGAAATTGTCCCGGTCATCCTCGTGAATCAGGTCAACCGCACGAAAAAGGTTGGGCATCTCCTCCCGCCTGCGCCCGAGGAACCGCAGGATTCGTCCCGAATAGTGGACCTCGTCCGTAGTGATATTCCAGTCCCAGATGCCCTCATTGGACGCGCGCAGCGCCAACTCCAGACGATCATCCATCCGATAGGGCATTCCATCGATATTAAATCGCAATCTGCCGTCAGGCTCAACCCCTTGTTCGCGTTCTTCCCGGGAATTTGCGTTGGCTCCCCAGCGTGATTCACGCTATATATCGTGCCAACACCATGACACGTGAATCTATTGAGGCTACCGCGAAGTACTTCATCTGGGCACTCTTTGCTCTCTTCCACTTCGTCGTTTTCAAGATTATGGAGATGATGGGTTTGGGCTAAGAGACGCCTGCTGAACCAGTTGAAGAGAGGGAAGGTTTGCTCCTTCCAAGGGACTCCTACAAAGAGAAACTTGCGGTTAATCCTATCCCCTCTACATCGACCCTTCCTATAGAGGAACGCTGGAAGGATTTCCAGACTCCCGGCAGGCCCAACTGCTTAACACCTGCGATTCCAGATACGAAAAAACTACCTCCACTTTCCCCTTCATATGCACAAACTTCCATCACGCCGCTCAATACGGGCTATGAAGCTCGGGTCCCTCAGCCTCCTCCTCCTGCTCTTCATCCTCTCCGTCTCCATCGCCCTCATGGCCTATGCCCTCAGCACCCAGGAGGATTTGTACGCCCTCCTGGGATTATGCGGCATGTTCACCTCCCTGGTGCTCTTGATCCTCTACAGAGTCTCTGCCTCTTCCGCTCACTGCCCACTCTGCCGCGGTTCCGTTCTCCGTGGATCAGGCGCCCAGAGAAACCGCCGTGCCAGACGCTCGCTCGGCAGCCATCGCCTCCGCGTCGCCCGCGATATCATCTTCACCAATTCCTTCATCTGCCCCTACTGCAACGAGCAGACCCTCTGCGTGGTCAGGAAGCGTCGCCCGATGTAATGGAAGCAGTCCGATGACGAAATTGGCAACCCCTGCCCTGATCGGAAGGGCCCCGGGGGATTCCAGTCTACCAGTTGACTTCCACTTTCTGCTCTATTCCAGAGCCATCGGCATATCTGATGTGGCCATGTTCGCGTCCGTGCTCGTGCAGGCACTTGGTGACCTTCACATCATACGCACAGTATTCCGCGATCTTCATGAGAGGCTCGTTGCTCCCGGTGGTCTGGTGCTCGCGCCACCACTTGAGGGCGTCCACCCCCACCGCGGTCTTGCCGGTCCCGAGGGTGGCCGCGGCCACCTGTCCGAGCCCAATGCGCCTGCCCAGGATTTCCTTCAAGTCGGCCATGAGATCGAGATTCACCGTCCGTGAACCGAGATCCAGCACGGTATAACCTTCCAGCACACCGTAATCGAAATGCATGTGGTTGTAGCCCACAACCAGATCCGCCCTGGTTAGAAGCTGGACGAGGTCCTCCAATTCATCTTCCGGATAGACGCGGTATTCCCCCGACTCGGTACAGAAGGAACAGCCTACCGAAACTCCCATCTTGCCGAGGTTTGTGGCCCCTCCGACGTCGTTAAAGCTGCGTTGCGTTTCCAAATCGAAATAAACCGTCCCGGGCATAAGTGTCTTGTGAGTATTGAGATAGCTTCCGGGAGAGTCAACTCACTCAGGCCGCAAGCTCGCGCACCATTTCCAGCATCTGGATAAAGGTCGGCTTCAGAACGAGAACGAGCAGCACCAGGATAACGATGAAGAACACCGTGAAGAGCAGAACGGGGAGAAAAAGCGGACCCACCACCCGCACCCTGGTTTTCATCACCGTGTCCCACGGTGCCTCGTTGAAGCGCATGAGATACCAGATGCAGTAGACGTGACAGATCCCGGTTAGAAAGGGATGCACCATGAGACCGAGCCCAACAATATAGGCCCGCAGAGATCGCACCAGAGCCCCCTGCAGGGAGAGGGCCCGTTCCTCCGGCGTGACCACCCGGAGCCCGAGGAGGAATTTACCCGGAGTGGTTTTGGTGAGATGTAGAATAGCGGCCTCCAGAAAGACGAAGGGCAGGAAGTAGAGGTAGAGAAATGAGC
>DLRK01000121.1:0-47148 GCA_002501065.1 Akkermansiaceae bacterium UBA7890 | reverse complement strand
CCGCCTCGAAGAGGTTGTGCCCGGTGAATCGCATCAGAGAGAAGACAAGGAGGAGATAGAGCGAGACATCAAACCACCGGGCAAAGAACCGCAGGAAGGGAAAAGGCTCACTCGGCAGAGGCGGAGGAAGGACCCTGTGCAACTCTTCCCAAGATTCTCCGAACTCCGACCGGAAGGCGTCCATCTCCCGCAGTTTCACCCAGTCGCTCTGGTCCTTGTGCCAGGCAAGTTCGTCACCAGAAAGTTTGCCTGCCTCAATACGGTCGCGGATCTGGTAGGTCTCGAACGGTCCCCGCTTTTCCCCCTCTTCAACAATCCAGATTTCCATCACGCAAGTCCTCAGTAATTGCGGAGACAGCGCGCAGGATCATGTCGCGAGGTAAGAAAGGCCGGGATCAGTGCCGCTACCACACACAGAAGGAAGGCTCCCGCTCCCACAATCGCCACCTCCTGGGTATTGATGTGGGCCGGCAGCCCATCGATCCCGTGAAAGTCGGCCGGGAAAATGTCGAACCCCACACTCTTGAGCAGTTCGTATATGGGATCCCGGAAATGCACCACCAGAAGACCAAGCCCCACACCCAGCAACGAACCCATGAACCCGACGATCGATCCCTGCAAGGTGAAGACCCGAATCACCTGGAAAGGAGTGGCTCCCAGGGCCTTCATGACTCCGATCTCCTGCTTCTTCATGATGGTGATGGTGAAGATCACGGCCATGATGCAGAAGGCGGAGACCAGCACGATGAAGGAGAGGGCAAAGTACATCATCATGCGCTCGCGCGCGATGAGCTCTACCCAGTTCCGGTTCTGATCCTTCCAGCTCAACACCGACCACGCGGAACCCAGGGCCTCTTCGAGCCGGGCCTGCACTGGTTCAACCCGGTAGGGATCATCCACCCGGACTCCCAGGGCCTCCACCCCTCCCTCCATGTTTTTCAGCTCCTGTCCGGTGGCAAGCGGAATGAAGACGCCGGGGTGCATCACGTGCTGGCTGGTCCGGAAGATCCCGACCACTTCCAGTTCCCGGGGCAGGGCTACTTCCTTCATCCCGCGCAACAACCGCCCATCCTCCACCTCACGGTCCATCCCGTTGAGGATGTCGAGTTGATCCAGCGCCTTCTCCACCGAACCCGGCTCAAGGAGAAACCGCGTTCCATCCCCGTTTTTTTCTCCATCCTGGAACATGATCAGGATCGTATTGAGAACCTGGCGTTCGCTCCCCCGGATCTTCTCCTGGCGGATTACATCGAGGGAATCGTAGATGCCCGCAAGGAGCTCCAATTCGAACGCCTCCCTGGTGTTCTCCACCGTCATCTTGTTGCGCAGGTCCTTACGGATCTGCGCAAACATCCCGGCATGCTCCTTCGCAATGAGGGGCCGGTCCGTGATCTTCCAGGCTTCCGCCAGCTGCTGCAGGTTGCGCGCGGAGTGGAGCAGGATCTTGTCTCCCACCACGATCCCGAACTGCCTGGCAGTCGACTCTGCCACCACCGCCTTCTCATCAAGTCCCATGTCAGCCGTTCCCCCATACGTTTCCTTGAGGATCAGCTCTTCCAGAGCTGCCATCTGGCGCATGTTGGTGGTGTCGATTGCACGGTACTCCACGGGGTAAAAGAGGTCGAACCTCTCCAGGATGGTAAAGTCTCGAAGCTGGGCGTAGGCCTCCTCCACTCCCTCCTCCTTCTCGACCTGCGCCTTGACCTCACGCCAGTCGTATATGAGCTGCTTCTCGCCCCCCTCCATCTTCTCAAGCTCGATATGGGGGGCGAAGCCCAGCAAGCGACTCTTCACCTCCCGCTCGAATCCAGCCATCACTGCCAGAACCACGATGAGAACCATCACTCCCACCGCCACCCCCAGGAGACAGACCAGGGTAATGAGCGAGAAATGGGTCCGCTTCGGATTGAGATAGCGAAGCGCGAGTGTCAGGCTGAAGGACCGAAGTGCGATAACGTTTAACTACTGCCGGGTCCCTGGCGTAGCAAGAGGCAATCCTCACGCAACCGGGTAGGAAGATCCGGGGTGGACCCCGGGATTTGCGGAATCACCTCAAAGGCGATTCTTTCCTTGCCACTCGCTCCCGGCTTCCCGCTACTTGCCTCAATGATCAAGTTTCTCCACACCCGCATCCGGGTCTCCGACCCCGATGCCTCCATTGCCTTCTACCGGAAGCTCGGCTTCGAACTTGGAGAGCGCAAGGACTCCCCCCAGGGTAACAAGCTCGCCTTCCTCCACCTTCCCGGGAACGAACACTTCCTCGAACTCACTTATTCACCGGATTTCGAGGTCGAATTTCCCGAGGATCTCATGCACACCTGCGTGGGCGTCCCCGACATCATCGACTACTGCGACAGCCTTGAGAACGACGGCATCGAAATCTGGCCGGGTGGCTGGCGCGAGAAGTTCTCCTCCGGGGACCACAAGATGGCTTTCGTCACCGACCCGGATGGCTACGAAGTGGAGATTCTGGAGCGATAGATCCACCTTTCCGGCGACCAGATCGGGATCTGCCAACTCCCGCCATCCCCGGCCCCTATTTCTCCTCTTTTTCTTCCTCTATTCTCTCCCGCAACTGCGGATAGCCCTCCAGGCCGGGATCCCGTTCCAACAGGTCTTCCGCCCGCGTCCGCGCTTCCCTTACCAGCTCGGTATCGGCCAGGAAGTCAACAAAGCGCAGGTCGCTCATGCCACTCTGCGCCGTTCCGAGAACCTCCCCCGGTCCGCGCAGGACGAGATCTTCCTCCGCGATCCTGAAGCCGTCGCCGGTCTCCTCCAGCACGCGGAGCTTCCGCAGGGCGTCTTCGCTCTTCCCGTCCGTTACCAGGATGCAGTAGCTCTGATGCTTTCCCCGCCCGATACGACCTCGTAACTGATGCAACTGGGCCAGTCCGAATCGCTCGGCATTGTAGATGACCATCATATTGGCATTGGGCACATCCACACCCACCTCCACCACCGTGGTGGCCACCAGGACCTGGATTTCGTTGTCTCGAAAGCGAGTCATGACCTCCTCCTTCTCCTCCGGCTTCAGCTGCCCATGCAGGAGTCCGACTTCGTAGTTCCCGAGCCTCTTCTGCCACTTCTCGACCTCCCCTGCCGCCGCCGCTGCCTTCACCGCACCACTTTCCTCCACCAGAGGATACACCAGGTAGGCTTGCCGCCCCTTTGCGAGCTGTTCCTTGAGGAACCTGGTGACGTCGGTGACCTTGGGCTTTTCCCGCACACCGGTGATGATCCTGCCTCGACCCGCCGGCAACTCGTCCAGCACGGAGACATCGAGATCGCCGTAGATGGTCAGCGTCAGCGTGCGCGGGATGGGTGTGGCGGTCATGACCAGCACATCCGGCATGATCCCCTGTTGGATAAGTCTTCCGCGCTGCGCCACCCCGAACTTGTGCTGCTCATCGATGACCACGAGTCCCAGGTCATAAAAGTCCACGTTGTCGTAGAGAAGGGCGTGGGTGCCGATTACAATCTGCGGTTCCCCCTCCAGATCGAGGTGATCACTCTCCTTCTTCGCTCCGGTCACCAGCGCAAGACGAACATCGAGGTCCGCCAGCCACTTCCGGAAGGTGAGGTAGTGCTGCTCGGCCAGGATCTGGGTCGGCGCCATCAGGACGGCCTGGCTGCCCGACTCCACGGCCAGGAGCATCGCGCACATGGCCACGAACGTCTTTCCCGAACCCACGTCGCCCTGCAGGAGGCGGTTCATGGGACGTTCGCTGCGAAGGTCCGCCGTGATTTCGTGCACACTGCGCTTCTGGGCCCCGGTCAGATCGAAGGGCAGGCTCTCATGGAAGGCACTGAGCAATCCGGTCCTGCGACCCTGCACCCGCCCGGGATGCTCCAGATGCCGCCGGCGCCGCCACAGAACGCTCACCTGCAGGAGGAAGAACTCCTCCAGGGCAAAATAACGCCGGGCTTCATGGCCCCGCTCCAACTCATCCGGAAAGTGCACCGTGCTCAACGCCTCACTGCGCGAGGGGCCCAAATCGATCCCATAGGGCCCTTCCGCGCTGGCGGGATCCAGTCGCGCCAGCGTCTCATGGAGCAATTCCCGCAGACGTCGCTGCGGGATGCCCGTCACATTCCGGTAGATCGGAACGATCCGTTCGAGGTGGATGGAGGGCCCTCCATCCGCCTGCACCACTTCAAACTCCGGATGATCGACGAGAAGACGTCCACCCTGCTCCTTGGGCTTGCCATAGACCACCACTTCATGCCCCACCGCCACCATGCGGTGCACGTAAGGCATGTTGAACCAGCGACAGGTGATCTTGTTGGAGGCAAGAATGTTGCCCCCACCTTCCTGGATCACGATTTCGTAAAACTGGCGCCGTCCTCCAAAACGTTTCCGGGCCGAATCCACCACCGTGCCCTGCAGGCACACTGCCTCCCCGCTCGCCTGAATCGGGAAGGCGTCGAAACGACGCCGGTCTTCGTAGCGCCGGGGAAACCAATCCAGGAGATCCCCGACGGTGTGGATCTCCGCCGCCGCGAGAGCCTGCGCCTCCTTGGAGGAAAAGGGCTCCAGGGAAGAGAGGGGGAGGTTGCAGTTCCAGGCACTCATGAATCCTACGCCACTCCCATTCTTCAATTCGATAACGACCGCATGGGTGCAATTGGCCCGGCTCACTCCGCCGCCCGGATCTCCTTTACACTGATCTGCAGGGAAATCCGTCCCCGGAACAGGTTGCGGTCAATGGTAAAGGCCACATCCCATGGAGGATCGGGGAGTTCCCGGTCGGCAGCTCCGAAATACATCGCATCCCGCTCCTGAATCCCCTGCCGCAGGGAGAGTCGCAGATGTCGATTCTTGAGGTGCAGCGGCGACTCGGTAAGCCAGACCTTCCGCGACATGAACACCGGTTGCGGGTTTCCCGGGCCAAAGGGCTGCAAAAGTTCGTAACTCTGCAGAAAATCGAGTGAAAGATCCTCGAAGGGAACCTCCGCGTCGATGTGGATTCGTGGCTTGCGGTCCTCCGCGGTGGTGTTGGTCACGACGTAATCGCTGAAGGCCTGGCGAAACTCCTCCAGCTTCTCTTCACGCAGGCTGATCCCCGCCGCCATGTGATGGCCCCCACCCGCTTCCAGAATCGACCCACAGGCGTCGATGGCTTTGACAAGGGAAACCCCCTCGATGCTACGGCCGCTCCCCTTGCCCATTCCTTCCTCATCAAAGGAAATCACGAAAGAGGGTCTGTGGTAGTAGCGCATGAGGCGGGAAGCCACGATGCCGACCACTCCGGGATGCCAACGGCGCGATCCCACCACGATGACCGGATCCTTGTTCTCATCGAAGCCCTCCTCCAGTTGCTGCAGAGCCTCCTCGTGCATCTGCTGCTCGTGTTTCTGTCGCTGCCGGTTGTAGCCGTCCAGTTGCTCAGCCATCCTGGCGGCCACTTTCACGGAGTCTGTCATGAGGGCGGCCAGGGCATCATCGGGCGCATCCATGCGCCCAGCCGCGTTGATGCGCGGCCCAATCCGGAATCCCACATCCCCACTGGTGGCGTGCCCGTTCATGCCGCTCACTTCCATGAGGGCCCGCAACCCGTGATTGAGAGTCTGCGGCAGTCGCCGCAATCCGTGGCGCACCAGGAGGCGGTTCTCCTCGACCAGGGGCACAATGTCCGCAACCGTCGCCACCGCCACCAGATCCAACCACTCCTTGAGATCCACCTCCTGGAGCCGCCGCGTCTTGAGCAGGGCATGGGCCAGCTTGAAAACCACACCCGCGGAACAGAGGTAGCCATAGTCATCCCCGAGCTTGGGGTTGACTACCGCTACTGCCGGGGGACGCCCCACCAGTCCGGTTTCGTGATGATCAACCACGATGACATCGATGCCCTGTTCGGACAGGCGCTTGATCTGGGTCCCGGAGGCTGTGCCACAATCGACCGTGATCAGAAGCGAAGGCCTGGCCCCGGCATCCAGACAGCGATCGATGGCGGCATCACTCAGCCCGTAACCCTCCCGGCCGCGGATGGGGATAAAAGTCTGAGGGTCCAGGCCATAGGCTGAAAGAAGGTGGCGCAGGATGACAACCGAGGTGATTCCATCCACATCGTAGTCCCCAAAGATACAAGTCTGCTCACCCTTATCGACGGCTTGCAGGATACGCTGGACCGCGGGGTCCATCTCGGGCAGCTCGAAGGGATCGCGTAAATCGCCCAGACGCGGACGCAGGAAGGTCTCCAGCTGATCATCCGCGAGGAAACCCCGCTGGGCCAGGAGGATCCGCAGGATAAAGGGCAGATCACAACCGGGGTCCGGCCTCACGCCCTCGGGCACTTTCTTCACGATCCATTCCGTTTCCTGCATCTTCCGATTTCAGCTTTTGCTGTAAAGGGAAGGTAGGGCTCAACCTCTGTGGGCTCAAGAACCTATGGGATCCACGATGAGCCGCTCCTCGGCCCAGTCCGACCCCTCCCGCTGCCGCGGCTCGACAATGTGGTCGATGAAACGATCCCAGACATCCTGTCCCTCGATGATCTCAACCTCGATCCGGAGGAAGCAGATGTCCACATCGAGTTCGCTGGGCCGGGGAAAACGCACCGCATCCTTCTCGGTCGTGACGATCAATTCGATGTCGCGCTCGACGCAACGGGTCATGAAGCGGTCGATCTCGCGCTGGGTGAAGGGGTGATGGTCGGCAAAAGTACGATGGAACTCGACCTGGGCGCCAAGCTTTTGCAGGAGATTCTCGAAACTCTCGGGCACCGCGATGCCACTGATGGCCGCGATATACCTGCCCTGAAGCTCTTCAAGGGACAGCCGCTCACCTCCGAAGACCCGCTCGAGGTAGTGCGGGGCATGGGTGGTCTGCATGATCTCGGCGGTCGGGTTGTAGCTGCGGAGACGGGAGAGGAGCCCCTCGTCGGTCGGCCCCTGGCACTTGGTGATCATGATGTGACTGGCCCGGCAAAGGTTCCGGGCGGGCTCGCGCAGGGTGCCCCGGGGCAGAAGGGCCCGGGCCTGCGTCCCGAACGGAGCGTTCTGGTCCACGAGGACAAGGTCGTACTCGTGATCGAGCGCAAGATACTGCAGGCCGTCGTCGAGCACGAGAGTGTCGGCTTCCAGCTCCCTTACCGCGAAGCGCCCCCCGTTCACACGATCCTTATCCACCACCACCCGCACGCCCTCGAGATTCTTGGCCAGCATGTAGGGCTCGTCCCCGGCGTAAACCGCCTCCAGTCGCACTCCGCTGCCGTCGTTCACGATCTTGGGCAGAGCCTCGCATTCGACCGGTCCGAGCTCCCTCCACTGCTGCGGTTCGTCGAGCTTCCGGCTCTTGTAACCGCGGCTCAGGATGGCCACCCGTCGTCCCCGTTTGTGAAGGGCCCGGGCCAGCAGTTCCACCACCGGCGTCTTGCCCGTGCCCCCCACCGTAAGATTACCCACGCTGATCACCATGGTGCCCAACTGGACCTGCTCCTTCCAGTGCTGGCGGTAGGCTTTGAGCCGGACCTGTATGATCCATCCATAGACATGGGAGAGCCCCCTGAACAACACCCGGGTCAACGCCGCCCCCAAGCCCCGGGCCCGTCCGAAAATCACATCGGTCCCCCACTTTTCAACATCTTCCGCGACCTGACCCACAAGCGCAGCCTAGCGGACCCGGCGAACGGTGTGAAAGTCGGAATATGCGACCTTTCCATTTTCCCCCCTTGCGACCTTCCGGCTCCGGACTACGCTGCGACCATGCCCCGTCCTGACGGTCGCGAACCCGACCAGCTCCGCCCCGTTTCCTTCGTTCCAGACGTCGCCCCCCACGCCGCGGGTTCGGTCCTCGTCAGTTTCGGGAATACCCGGGTCATCTGCGCCGCTACCGTGCAGGAGGATGTCCCCCGGTGGATGAAGGCCCAGGGCGTGCCGGGAGGCTGGGTCACCGCGGAATACAGCATGCTTCCCTACTCCACCCACGACCGGAAAACGCGGGATATCTCCCGGGGCAGGCTCGATGGCCGTTCGTCGGAAATTCAACGCCTGATCGGTCGCTCCCTGCGGGCCGTGACCGATCTCAAGAAACTCGGCCCCCGGACGGTATGGGTCGATTGCGACGTCCTGCAGGCCGATGGGGGCACCCGCACTGCCTCCATTACCGGTGGCTGCGTGGCCCTCGCCATCGCGCTAAACGGCCTCATCGGAACCGGGGGACTGACCGAGTTTCCGCTCACTCAGCTCGTGGCGGCGGTGAGTGCCGGGGTGTGGGAAGGCTCACCCATCCTTGATCTGAACTATCCCGAAGACCGGGACGCCGCGGTCGACTTCAATGTCGTCATGACTGAAGACGGTAACTTCGTCGAACTACAGGGAAGCGGCGAGGAGAACATCTTCACCGCGGCCGAAATGGAGGCCATGCTGACGCTCTCGCGAACAGGGATCGAAGAACTTGTCAGGAAACAAGGCGAAGCCATCCTGGCCGCCGGGCAACCGAGCGAAGAAGTGTTACCCGTTTTGGGTAGCTCCCTTAAGACTTCCTGACCTTTTTCCTCTTGTGCGGGAGGTCCTTGAAGTTAGCATTTAATCAAGGGTGTGTACTCCAACGTGCCCAAATAAAAAACCGTGCCGCGTTACAGTGTGGCACACATAAGAACAACAGAACAAACAACCCCGGATTCAAAATGAACATTGCAACAAGCAGCAGGCGCAAGGGCTTCACTCTCGTGGAACTTCTTGTAGTTATTGCGATCATCGTCGCCCTCGCCTCGATGGCAACCCCTCAGATCTTCAAGGCTCTGAAGCGGGCGGCCCTCGCGGACGGCGTCAATAACGCAAAGCAAGTCAAACTGGCGCTGGATTCCTTCGCCGCTGACTTTGACGGCCAGTATCCCAGCGACGATACCGCAGAGTATGTCGTTGAAGGTGGAACTGGAACGACCTACTCCAACGATTACTTCCGCCAGATGTTTCTCGGGGGCCAGACCGAGTCTGAAAAGATCTTCTGGGCAAAGAACTCGGCTGTTGCCTCCAAGGCCGAACCGGATGGCAAGGTCAAGGAGGGCGGACGATTCCAAGCGGACCAGATCCTTCAGGAGGGTGACGCCCACTGGGCCTATATCACCGACCAGACCAACCTGGACACTGGTGTCCGCCCGCTTATTCTCGACGGATACAAGAAGGACACCTCCGAGTGGGATGAGGACACCTGGGACCAGAAGGTGATCGTGCTGACCATCGACGGCTCCTGCAAGCCCATGCGCATGCGTTCATCCGATGGCAAGGTCCTGGACGGATCCAAGAACGACATCCTTTCCGCCCAGGCTGACGCATGGGACGGGGAAAGCCCCGCGGATCTCCTGAAACAGCCCCAGCCGGGCAGGTAGGGAATATCCCATTCTCCAACCCTGAACAGAAGGCCGGCGTTTAAACGCCGGCCTTTTTCTTGGCCAGACAGGGAGGCCCACGGCCCGGATCTCACAACCGTGCACCAGTCGCAGCCTCAAAGCCCACGCTCCAGGACATCGAAGAAAACCTCGATGTATCTTTTCTCCCGCTCACGCAGCCCCTTGCGGTAGTCCCGGAGCCCGTCCCTTCGTTTGACGGCCTCCAGAGCGGCCAGGACTTCTTCGCGCGCCTCCTCAAAACCACGCTCACGAGCGGTCTTCTTTTCCAGTATCTCCAGGATGTGCCATCCGATCCTGCTCCGGACGAGAATGGGCTTCCTGATCTCTGCTGAAAAAAGCGCCTCCTGCAGGTCAGCGGGAACACGCTCACGCCGCAGCCAGCCGAGATCACCCCCGTTGCCCCTGGTTCGTTCATCCTCGCTGAGTCGGTGGGCCAGCCCGGCAAATTCCGCTCCCCTGGCCAGCTCGGGCAGGGTCTCCCCCAGGCTCCTGCCCACCGCTTCGGCCGTCTCCGCCTCCAGGCCCACCGTGGAGCGAAAGATGTGCCGTGCGCGCACCCGCTCCGGTTGGCCCAGGCGGTGCCTGTTTTCCTCAAACCAGACTTTCGCCTCCTTCTCACTGACCTCGATCTCGATCATGTTCTCCAGATACTTCTCCTGCTGGATCCGGGCCGCGAGGCGGTAACGCAGCTCCTTCTCGCTCCATTCCAGCTCCCCGAGGGACGCGAGGTAGGCCGCCTCGCTCGAAAACCGCCGGGTGAAGTGAGTCAACTCGTCCTCGATCTCCGCCTCTGACACAGGCACCTCCGACTGGCTGAAGCGCACTTTAAGTCGCAACAGGTGCAGGTCGATCAGTTCGTTGAGGGCCGCTCGGCGGAGAAGGAGCCGTTCTTCCCGCGGGATTCCCTCCAGGCTGCGCCCTGCCCGCCACAGGTTTTCCTCCACCCGGCGCTCCACCTGGGTGAGCAGGATCGGCTGGTAGTGAATCCGGGCCACAACGCCCTCACCCTTGACGGCCTCGATCACGTCCGGGCTGTTCGGCGCCTTGCGCGCAAAGGATTTTCGAAGAGGACCTCCGATGAGAAAGAGATCGACCACAAGATACAGGATCACGATCGCGTAGAGCACCGCCCGCACCATGGCGCCCTTGTCCACCATGGACCGGGTGGAAGCGGATACAGGCTCGGACACGGGTGGAATTGTCGCTGAACGGTCATAAATTGCCGAGCGTCAAATCCCGATGTTCCAAGGCCCCGCCTTTCTCACCGGAGAACCACCTTCGCGCCGGGCCGCACCAGGGTGGGAAAGCGGGCGGCGTCCCAGTTGGCGAGACGAATGCAGCCCGCACTGAGAGAACGCCCGATTGTTCGAGGACTGGCGGTGCCGTGGATCCCGATCCCGGACTTGGTCAAACCCGACCACAGGATCCCGACTGGAACGTTGGGGCCGGGTGGAATCTGCAGAACCTTGCTCCGATCCTTGCTCCGCACGCCCGTCTCCAGGAGTTGCTTGTCGTAATACCAGCTCGGCAGCTCGAAGCAGTTGGCCACCGCCCATTCCCCCCGATGGGTGTGCTGCACCCTGCCGGGAGTGATGGGGAACATGGCTATCAACTTCTGTGGCTCGAAGTCTTCATTCTTCTCGGCAACTACCACTGCTGCCCCCGGCACCACCGGCGCGGTGCCCTTCTCGTAGATGAAGAGATTGCGTCCCCTGGTATCGATCACCACCGTGCGAGCACTCAACGCCAGGTCCTCCCTGTGGGTGCGCCCCTCCGCCAGATTTTCGATCAGGAAGGGGGCGACGTTGGGCACCTTGAGGGCGCTGCGCGGCTTGATGCCGTTGGCTTCCCGTGTTCCGTTAAGCTCTATCAGAAAGGTCTCGGAGGTGTGGTAGCGCTCCGCCATGAACTCAAGATGGCTCCGGTAGGCCATGCGCGTCTCCCTGGCCTGCCGGGAGTAGTCGCGGGGCAGTTTCGGATTCACCCATGCGGTGGCGAAATCAGGCACGATGGCAATGGCGTAGGTCTCGCCCAGGGCCCGGGTTGCCTCCGAGATCAGCGCGGCCCAGTCGTCGGGCATGCGGCCCACGCTGCGATTGTATGAATGGACGGCCTTGGTGGTGAACTTGCCGGGCTGGCCATCGATAAAGCCAGGACCGAAGTGCTTCTGGTCGAGGTAAATCTGCAATCGCACCGTGGTCTCCACGTCCCTGGGCCTCGTCGCGCGGTCCCGCGCGGTTTCCACCCCGGCATCTGCCTTCGCGTCCCGCGCCCTGGCCCTGGCCAGATCCCTCTCATCGGAAACCTCGGCTTCAATTGCGACCGCCTTCCCGGGTTTCTCCCCGGCATCTGGAACCGGAACCCGGGAACCTTCGGGCTCAGCACCCGGGGCACCTTCCTCCGCGGGAGAAGGGACGGCTTCCCCGGGCCGACCGGGAAGCCCGGGCTCTGGAAGGGGCCCTTCCTCCTGACCCGGAACCGGAAGGCACAGCACGAGAAGGGCGGGGATGAAGAGAATTCCGCGGAAGGGATGAACCATGGTGATCATTGCGATACGGAGAACTGGTTTCGCGAAGGTCAGTTTAGCCCTGTTCCTGACTTTTGCCAAGTCGCCGACTGTCCGCCACTCTTGCATGAGACGCATGAGGACAGGATTTGATCGAATATAATTTCCCCTTCTCCTGTTCTGCGCGGCAGCAAAGGAATTGACCCGCCATTTACGGAATTTTCCCACCAGAGGAAAGCTAGGCCACCTCTACTTCCCCGATCCCCCGCAGGCGGCCCTCCGTCTCGCTGCTCACCAGCACTTCCACCACCACGTCATTTCCCTCGTAGACGGTCTCCAGCACCTTGGCTTCCGCATGCAGAAGGGAAATCAGGTCGCCGCGGTGCTGCGGGATCCGGTAGCGGCGGCGCGTCACCGCCTGCGACAGGTAATCGATGAAGGTGTGCTGCAGGGTATCGAGTCCCTCCCCACTCCGTGCTGAGATTGATACCGCTTCAGGAAACAGCGCCTGCAGGGCCTTGAGCCGCTGCGGATCCTCCAGCCGGTCGATCTTGTTCAGGACGGTGAGGACCGGTTTGTCCTCCGCTCCAAGTTCCGCCATCACTTCCAGGGTGGTGCCGCAGAGCCGCTCCAGTTCAGGTTCGCTGGCATCGAGGACATGCACCAGGAAGTCCGCCAGCACGGCTTCCTCCAGCGTAGCCTTGAAGGCCTCGACCAGACGATGCGGCAGGTTGCGGACGAATCCCACCGTGTCGGTCAGGAGCAGTTCCTGCCCATCGGGCAGGTCAATCCGCCGGGTGGTGGGATCCAGGGTGGCAAAGAGCATGTCAGCCTCCAGGATCTCTGATCCCGCGAGGCGATTGAGAAGGGTCGATTTCCCCGCATTGGTGTAACCCACGATGGCGGCGTGCGGCGCTTCCGACTTCTGTCGTTCCTTCCGTTGAGTAGCGCGCTGCCTGCGCACCGCCTCAAGATCTGACTTTATGCGATCAATGCGCTTCCGCGCCAGGCGGCGATCGACCTCAATCTGCTGCTCACCCATTCCACGGGCAGCCGCCGAGCCTCCGGACCCCCCGCCCCCCTCCCGGTCGAGGTGGCCCCACATCCGTGCCATGCGCGGCAGCGCGTATTCCATGCGGGCCAGTTCGACCTGCAGTCGCGCCTCCCTGGTCTGCGCCCGCCGGGCAAAGATATCGAGAATGACTTCCTCCCGGTCGATCACGGTCATGTCGGCCGCCTCTTCCCACTCCCGTTGCTGGCTGGGAGCCAGTTCATTGTCAAAGACGATACAGTCGCACCCCAGTTCCCGTGCATGATCGGACACCTCGGCCGCCTTGCCCGTGCCGCAGAGAAACTTCTTGTGCATTTCACGGGCCCGCACCAGCTGGGTGTCCACCACCCTGATGCCGAGCGTATCCACCAGTTCGCCCAGTTCGCCCAGCAGGCTACGCGACTCCTCCTCCTCGCGCTTGTCGAAACAAATGCGCACCAGTAGAGCCTTTTCAACCATCTGCGGTCTGTCGCGCACCTCAAACATGACAGTGCCATGATACGCCCGCAGGCATCCTATTCACGCCAAAAGACTCGGGAGGGCCCCTCCCTGCCAGCAACGGGAAGCCCGGCCCAATTCTGATTCTACTTGTGACTTGCCCGGATCCACATTTCAGAGCACGTTCCCCCCTCCCCGCGCGAGCAGGAATCACATGGGAAAAACCCTCTATCAGAAAGTCTGGAACGCTCACACGGTGGGCTCCCTGGACGACGGCCGCACCCAGCTCTTCATCGGGACCCACCTCATCCACGAGGTGACCAGCCCCCAGGCCTTCGGGATGATCCGTGATCTCGGACTGCAGGTGAAGTATCCTCACCGGACCTTTGCCACGGTGGATCACATCGTTCCCACCATTGACCAGGACGCGCCGGCGGATCCGCTGGCAGCCGAGATGATGGACGCCCTGCGCAGGAATGCGGACGACTTTGGCGTGACCTACTTTGATCTCGGATCCGGCAAGCAGGGGATCGTGCACGTGGTGGGCCCCGAGCAGGGCATCACCCAGCCGGGCACAACCATCGCCTGCGGCGATTCCCACACCGCCACCCACGGAGCTTTCGGAGCCATCGCCTTCGGGATCGGCACTACCCAGGTCCGGGATGTGCTGGCCACCCAGACCATTGCCATGGAGAGCCTCAAGGTCCGCCTCATCAAGGTCGAAGGCCAGTTGAAACCAGGCGTCTACGCCAAGGATGTCGCCCTCGACATCATCCGCCGCCTCGGGGCCAACGGCGGAATCGGCTACGCCTACGAATACGGCGGATCGACCTTCGACAACTTCTCCATGGAGGAGCGCATGACGGTCTGCAACATGTCCATCGAGGGTGGAGCCCGCTGCGGCTACGTCAACCCCGATGAAAAAACCTTCGCCTTCCTCAAGGGGCGTCCCTACGCCCCGGGAGAGGACCAATGGGACGCCGCGGTCGCACGTTGGCAGTCCTTCGCTTCCGATCCGGATGCGGACTACGATGACGTCATCGAAATCGATGCCGCCGACATCGAACCCACCGTGACCTGGGGTGTCTCTCCGGACCAGGGAATCAGTATCAGCGAGCCCATTCCCGACCCGGCAGAGGCTGGAAGTGATTCCCTGCGCGAAAGCTATCGGGAGGCTCTGGAATACATGCAACTTCCCGGCGGCAGCCCCATCAAGGGAGTGAAGATCGACGTGGCCTTCCTCGGCTCCTGCACCAACGGACGCCTGCACGATTTTCGTGAGGCCGCCCGCTTCCTCAAGGGACACAAGGTGGCACCGGGCGTGAAGGCCATCGCGGTGCCCGGCTCCCAGATCACCGCCGTGCAATGTGAGCAGGAAGGCCTCGACAGGGTCTTCGAGGAAGCCGGCTTCGAGTGGCGGGCCGCCGGCTGTTCCATGTGCCTGGCGATGAATCCCGACAAACTGGTGGGCGACCAGATCTGCGCTTCCTCCTCCAACCGGAACTTCAAGGGACGGCAGGGCTCTCCCATCGGCCGGACCCTTCTCATGTCCCCGGTCATGGTCTGCGCCGCCGCGGTGAAAGGCGAAGTGGCCGACGCCCGCGAAGTGTTCGAGGTAGACGGATCCGATTCCGCTGCCGCCTGACCGCATTCAACTTCACTCCCACCTCTACCGCCACGTGGCTCTCGACAAGATCACCTCCATCACCGGCACCGCGATACACCTGCCCGGGGCCGACATCGATACCGACCGCATCATCCCGGCCCGCTATCTGAAGTGCGTCACCTTCGAGGATCTCGCTGACAAGCACTTCTACGACGTGCGCCATGACCCCGAGGGGAACGCTACCGGGCACCCCCTGGACGACCCGCGCTTCAAGGGAGCGTCCATCATGATAAGTGGCCCCAACTTCGGCTGTGGATCGTCCCGGGAACACGCTCCCCAGGCCATTTACCGTTCCGGCTTCCGCGCCATTATTGCGGAATCATACGCCGAAATCTTCTTCGGAAACTCCACCACCCTGGGCATGCCCTGCCTCTCCGCTTCTCGCGAGGACATTGAGTCCCTGGGTGTCGCCATCGAGCAGGCTCCGGCAACCGAGGTCACCATCGACCTGGAGGCCATGACGGTGACCTTCGGCGAGACCACCTTTCCCATCACGATGCCGGAATCCGCCCGCCAGGCCCTGACCGCCGGCAGGTGGGATCCCATCCAGGAACTGCTGGACAGCGAAGAACGGATCAACGCGGTGGGAAAAACACTTCCCTACGTGTAACCGTCCGCTCCTTTCCGACAGGGCGATCCAGAAGAAAGGGGGGCACCAAAGTGCTGCCCTTCTGCGAAACAATCCTTCCCCCACGCAATCAGTCTGCCCGCGCGGTGGCCGGGGGGGGCTCCCCTGGCTCCCGGGACGGGGCTCCGCCCTTCCGGCCCGCAGGCGGATCGGGTTTATCGCGGGACGCATGAAGCTTGCGCAAATCGCCCTTGAGCTTGCGGATCTCCGCGGTCTTCCGGAAGAGGAGCTCTTCCAAACCTCCCTTGGCCTTGTTCAGAAAGACCACTTCCCCCTTGGTCTTGTCGAGTTCGCCGGAGGCGATTTCCAGCTGTTTGCCGGTCTCCTGGTGAGCCTCCTCGGTCTTCTGACGAGCCTCCTCGGTCTTCTGACGAGCCTCCTCGGTCTCCTGACGAGCCACCTCGGTCTCCTCCAGCTCCATCGCCAGCTGGGCCACGGTCTCCCTCGAAACCTCTGCCTCGGCGCGCACCCCTGCGATCTGCCCGCTGAGTTCCTCGGCCTCGGCCTGAGCCTGATCGCGCTCCAGGCCGGCCAGCATCCTGGCTTCCGCCGTCGCAACCTTCTCTGCCTGAAGGGATTGGAGACTCTCCCGGGTCTCCTGGAGCTCCGCTACGGCCTGGTCCTGCATGTCTTTGGACCTGCCGAGCTGTTTCTTGAGAATCTCCACATCCACCAGGGCCTTCATCTGAGCGGCCCGGGTGCTGCGCAGTTCATCGCGCAACTCCACTGCCCTTTGAACCTCCACGGTCAATTCCGTGATCCGGGCCTCCTCGTCCTTCCGGGCGCGGGCTGCTTCCAGGATTGTCTTCTCGCGGGCAATGAGAGCCATCTCGATTTCAGTCCCCAGTCGCTCCTCCCTCGCCTTCGACTCCGCTAGCTGCTCCTTCAGGTTGGCGCGCTCAATGGGGTCCTGGAGCTCCTGGCGCACGAGGGCGATCTCGTCCTTCATGGTGCGAAACTCCTGCATTACTCTTGCCATCTCGGCACGAAAGCCCCGGATCTCCGCGGGAAGCCCTGGCTCGTCATTGACCTGCGCCTCAAACGCGGCGGCCTGTGCCTTCCAGTCGGCCGCTTCCCGGCGCGCCTTCTCCATCTCCTCCCGAAAGACCTTCATCTCTTGCAGCATCTCGTGATTTGCCCTGGCCAGAGCACTCACCTCTCCCCGCGCCTGGTCACGTTGCTCCGCCATGGTCTCCACCGCGCGCTGGGCCGCCATCAGGTTGGCTGCAATCCCTTCCAGGTCCTGACGCAGGTTCTGCACCCGTGCCTCTTCGTCCTGATTCCCCGCGACGGGAACAGCCCCGGGATCCGGAGCAAGTTCTACCAGGGGCGGATCGTCAACGACCGCGATCGCGACAAGCGGGATGGGCATTTCAGTCTCAACAGACTCGACGACAATATCCGGTTGAACGAGGGACACCAATGCTGGTGCAAGAAGCAGGCTCTTCATGACGATGGAACAGGGGTCGGGATTGCTCTCCCATGATTTACCGTCAACCGCCACGGCTGCAAAGAATTTAATAAAGTAATCTTAAGTAATTTGATCCGTCCGCCCGGCTTTTGCTTTCGTTTTTAGCCTTCTGCCCCGGGCCTCTTCACCCTGCAAAGTGATCCCATCCCCCGGACAGGTCTGACTCTCCTCCATCTGTTAGAGAACCGATGAGACTCAGGGGGAGTTTGGGAAACTGTTTCCGCCACGCACCCTCAAGTCGTTTTGCACGACGGACCGACACCGCCAGCAGGAGTTCATAATCCTCCCCGTCACACAGCGCTTCTTCCACCGTGATCCCACGTGACCTGGGCACCGCGTCTTTCTCTAACAGAAATCCGCACCCGCTGGCGGAAGCCAGGCGGGGAAGATCGCGCGCCAGTCCGTCGGAGAGATCCATCATGGCATGCAGGGGACAATTACGGACCAGCCAATTCGCTTCTACCAGACGCGGCGTAAATGTCAGATGGCGACCCCGGAGCGATCCTCCCAGTCGTCCGGTCACGAACAGCAGATCCCCGGGACGGCCTCCACTGCGCAGCACCACCTGCGACTCTCTGGCCGTGCCCGTGCCGGCCACTGATATCATGGCGGGGGCGCCGGCCGGGACCGAGGAGGTCTCCCCTCCCACGATGCAGCAGTCAAAGGCGCGGGCACACTTGTTCATCCCGCGGTAGAGCTTCTCAACCCAGCGCATTTCGCAACTGGCGGGCAGCGCCAGGGTCACAAGGAGATGGCGCGGCCAGCCTCCCATGGCCGCGAAGTCACTGAGGGTGCGCGCAATCGCCTTCCAGCCCACCTTTCCCGGAGCAGCCTCCTCCAGGAAGTGCACCCCGCCTACCAGGCAGTCGGTTTTCAGGAGTTCCACCTCTCCCCGGCCTCCCCCTTCCACCACCGCGCAATCGTCCCCGGGACCGGTAAGGACCCCGGGCCCAGCCTCCAGGAGAGTGGTGAGCCGGGCCACCACGGCCTCTTCACCAAAGTGGGACAAGTCCGGCATTCTTTTCGAGCTCCTCGAGCAGCTCCGGTTTGAATTTGAGAATGAACTGGGCCACGACCGTGGCGGCATTGAAGCAGAAGTGGATGGCAATGGGAGCCCAGAGAGAGCCGGTGTACTCGTAGGCCAGGGCCAGAACGATCCCCAGAATGGTCAGGGGCAGCAGAGCGAGGAGGTTTCCGTGAACCGCCCCGAAGAGAAGCCCCGAGAAAATCACCGCAAACGGGATGTTGGTGAAGCGCTTTACGACCGCATAAATATAGCCGCGAAAGACCACTTCCTCGGCAAGGGGAGCTCCCACGCAGGCCACTACGGCCACCAGCCCGAGGACCAGCGGGTCCCCACTTTCCCCCAGGAGTTTGACGGTCTCCTGCTCCCCGTCGCCCTCCACAAAACTACTGATCCACTCGTTGTAGCCCGTCCCATCCAAAAAAACCATGAAGGCCCACACCATTAAAACAACTACGGGAGCAAAGACAACCTGCCACCATGTCCGTTGCCAGCGCAGCCCGAAGGCCTCCACCAGGTTCACCCGTCGAAAGAGGAGAATCACCACCAGCAGGATCTGCAGCCCCTGCAGGAACAGGCCGAAGAGCAATCCAACCGAAAGACCCTCCCTCTCGCCGAGCTCCCCGGTTTCCTCCCCCCTGCTTGAGAGCCACCAGGTCCACGCATAAAAGCCAAAGAACAGGGAAATCCCCACCATATCGCCAAGGGCAAATCCCCGGATGGAAACGCGTCCCCGGGGGAGAGGCGGGATCCTCCCCGGCCCCACGTGGCGCAGGGCATAACTGGGCACCGCCCAGAGGAATAACATCCCGGCACAGAGGGCGAGAACCGTGTCGATGACTTGAACCTCGATGGTCATGAATCGCGTTAACCGGAGCCTACGCAGCCGATGCCGCCTTGGCCAGCGGAGGCACGCGGAATCTAATCAACCTCCCGATTCGTCGGAGGAGGACAAGGATCCTCCGTAACCGGAACTAAATGGACGGGGACCAGGATCCGCGCAGAATATTCCCCTTCTTGAAGCGTTCCCCCTTCTGCTCGCAGAAACCCCTCCCATCATCATCCGGCAGGGTTCCCGAAGGACGGAGAACCGCCCCGGGACGGTCCCTGATTGCGCATGAAGTCCGCCACCTGGGCAAAGAAGGGCTCCAGTTCGGCACGCACCTCCGGTGCCACCTCACATTCTCCCATGGCCTCCCCCATGATCTGAAGCCAGCGGTCCCGCTCCGCCACCCCGATCCGGAAGGGCATGTGACGCCCGCGGAGGCGGGGGTGACCCCGCTGGTCCGGGTAACGGGAGTCCCCACCCAGCCGGAAGCACAAAAAGAGATAGAGACGCTCCTCCGCCCCCGCCAGATCCTGGGCCGGATACATCGGCCCCAGCAGGTCGTCCCCGGGGATCCGTCGATAGAAGGCCGCGACCAGCCGGCGAAAGCCCTCGTCCCCCATTTTCCCCCAGATCGCGGCCTCATCCATACCCCGGAAAGAGGACACTGATGGCTTTTCTTTTCAAGGATTCAGGCACATCTTCTTTACGAAAAGCGCTCTGCCCCCCGCTTTTTTACATCCCCACGCACGATGTCCTTCCCCCCACAGTTCGAGGCCCCCAACCCCGAGGAGCTTCACGAACTCCTTCCCTCCTACGATGTCCTGGCTTTCATCGCAAAGGGGGGAATGGGAGCGGTCTACAAGGCGCACCAGAAGTCCCTGGAACGCAATGTCGCGATCAAGATTCTCCCGCGCGAGTTTGGTGAAGACGTGGAGTTTCGCAAACGGTTCGAGGATGAGGCCAAGGCGATGGCCAAGCTCAACCACCCGAACCTCATCAGCGTCTACGACTTCGGTGAAGTCGACCACATGCTCTACATCGTGATGGAGTTTGTGGACGGCAAGTCCCTCCACCACTCCGCCCACGGCAAGGCCATCGAACAGAAGGAGGTCGCCCGTCTGGTGACCGGAATCTGCGAAGGTCTCGCCCACGCCCACGAGGCGGGCATCCTCCACCGTGACATCAAACCACCCAATATCCTCCTGGATGGGAAAAAACGCCCTAAAATCGGAGACTTCGGTCTGGCCCGCTTCGCGGAGGAGGGCGAGGGGGAAGGCATCATCTTCGGAACACCTGACTACACCGCCCCGGAGGTGACCAAGAACCCGGGCGCGGTCGATACCCGGTCCGACATTTTCTCCACCGGCGTCATTCTCTACGAACTTCTCACCGGCAAACTCCCTGAGAAGAACTACGTGCCCGCCTCACAAATCGAGGATGTCGACCCACGCTTCGACAAGATCGTGCGTCGGGCCACTCACCCTTCGCCCATGCTGCGCTTTGCGGACGGCGAAGCCATGGCCAAGGACCTGAAAGTGCTGCGTGACGCCCTCGACAAGCAGGTTCCCGGCATCATGGCCACCCCTCCTGCCAAGGTGACCAGTCCGCCCCCCGGGCCAACTCCCGCCCCCGGCACCGCTCCCGTTCCCCTCACCGGCCCGGCCCCCACTCCGGCAAGCATGGAGACCCCCGTAGTGGCGCCTCCAGCTGCTCCCGAAGTCCAGATCAAGATCGGAACCAACTGGTCCCTCCTGCGCCACCTTGTCATCATCGTCCTCCTGCTGGCTGCCATCTACGGGATGTACACCGTCTACCAGCACCAGAAGAACAAACTCGAAGATGTCAAGGATGCGCAGAGGCAGCGCGAGGGCGAGGCCAGGCAGCAGGAGATTCAACGTTCGCTCGATGAGAAGAAGGCCCGCGAGAGGCGCGCCGCCCTCGAAGCATCCAAGCCGAAGCCTCCCCCCGTAATCCCGGAACCGGAGCCGGAAACCCCCTTGGAAGCACTCGAGCGCCTGAAGCCTGCGCTCGCCGCCGGAGAGCGCACCGAGTATCCCCCCGGCACCCTTGTGCGCGGCACCAGCCGCTTCTTCTTCGTGGACAACAAGCTCAGCTGGCCGCGGGCAGCCGCTTCCGCAGAAAAATACGGAGGGCACCTCGCCACCTGCCTCAACGAGGGCGAACAGAATTGGCTCGCCTCAAAGATTCCCGGCGACACTACGATCTGGCTCGGAGGAGGCGCCACCGGGCGGACGGCCTGGGGCTGGGTTGACGGCTCACCCTGGAACCTGCGGAAACCCTCCATCACTACCGGCAACTCCGCCACTCTGAGCGACCTGGGATCCATCCGCTCCCAGCCCGGTGGCAGGAAGTTTCCCTTCTTCATCCAATGGCGCAATGACGGCACCAACCCCGGGAACCTGAAGGCCCAGTTCACCCGCCTCAAGGCCACCTTGGAGACTCCTGATCCCATCTACCCTCCAGGGGTCCTCTCCTTTGAGAATCGCCGCTATCTCGTGATTGAAAAACCGGCGACCTGGGAGGAAGCCAATGCCGTGGCCAAGGGCACCCATGGCCACCTCGCCGTTCCCAGCGAACCCTCTGAAGGGGACTACCTTCGTCGCCTGATCAGCTCCAACCTCGACGAAAACTCCGGGGCGTGGATCGGGGGGCGGCACAACGGTCGCTCCTGGACGTGGATCACCGGTGAGCCCTGGGCCTTCGCCTCCTGGGCCCCCGACTCTCCCGACGGGACGAAGGAAGTCGATAGTGCCGTGAGACTGGTGGCCGGGGAAAACGGAGGATGGGACGATAGTAATCCCCGCGACGAGGAAGTGGCCTCAGCCTTTGTCATCGAATGGAGCGAGGACCGGGGCAACACCAGACCGGTGATCATCACATCCGGGGCGGGCGACTGGGCCGCCCTGCGCGCAGCGACCCAGAAAAAGATCCAGATTTACGAAGCGAAGTTCCGCGAAAAGCTGCTTGAGAATGGCAAGGGACTGAAGTCGGCTCTCAACTTCTGGCTCCGTGGCCTCCGCAACAACGACAAACGCACCTATGAGCCGGTCGTCAACCGGATCAAGGCGAAGGTAAGCGCCGCAGGCTCTATCGAGATCGCAATGACCGAGATCAGCAAGCTCACCCTCACACCCCGCGGGAGGGATATCGTCAGCAGGCACCTCCAGGCCCAACAAAAACACAAGGAGGACCTGCAGGCCCAGGCCAACTTGATTCGCATTAACTACGTCAAGAGCCTGCAGAGCAAAAAGGAGGCCTCTGAGAACGGGGGGAAAAGCAATGAAATGAGAGCCATCCAGAACGAGATCGATGCCTGCGGCGAAAGCGGGCGGACCTTCCTCGAGCACCTTGGCTCCGGCATCCTCCGCAGCCTGGATTCGCCCAGGCAAGCCCCCTGAGGCGCAAAAACGCCCGGATGCGATCCGGGACCGGGCCTTTACGCCGCTTACCTGCCCCCCAAAGCCGGGTTCCCGCGCTTGCGCATGCACGCAATGAAGGGCACAATTGCGTGTTCATTCCCCCCATGTCCCCAGATCTCGAATTCCATGCTCCCAGTATCGAGGAGCTGCAGCCGCACTTCCCGGCCTACGAGATCACTGCGTTCATCGCTCAGGGGGGAATGGGAGCGGTCTACGCTGCCCGGCAGGTCTCCCTCGATCGCCCGGTCGCAATCAAGATTCTGCCGCGCCAGTTCGGGGCGGATCCGCAATTCCGGACCAGCTTTGAGTCGGAAGCCAAATCGATGGCCCGCCTCAACCATCCCAACCTGATTGGGGTCTACGACTTCGGGGATGCGGATGGGATGCTCTACATCATCATGGAGCTGGTAGAGGGAAAGTCCCTGTTCCATTCCGCCCACGGCAAAACCATCGATCAGGAGGAAGCGGCCCGGCTGGTGGCCGGCATTTCGCACGGACTGGCTCATGCTCACCAGCACGGCATCCTGCACCGTGACATCAAGCCCGGCAATATCCTCCTTGGCCCGGGAGCCGTCCCGAAGATCGGGGACTTCGGATTGGCCCGCCCGGTGGGCGAAGGACATAACCCGGATGAAATCGTGTGGGGAACCCCTGGCTACAGCGCGCCGGAAGTGGTCAACGATCCCGGCGAGGTTGACCAGCGGGCGGATATCTTTGCGGTGGGAGTTCTCCTCTACGAACTACTCACGGCCCAAGTTCCCACCGAGACCTGGCAACCACCATCGGCGGTAGTCCAGTGCCGCCCGGAGTTCGACGCGATCATCCGCCGAGCCACACATCCCTCCCGCAAAATGCGCTATGCGGACGCCGAGAAACTGGCCAAAGAACTGGATGAGCTGGGCGAAAATATCAAGAAGCCGGTCCTGCGCCGCCCCAAGCCGACCCCGCCCTCCACTCCCACTCCGGGAGCCTCCCCGATGGGCGTGCGCCCGGTTACCCCGGCCCTCAGCCCCCCGGCGAGGTCACAATCGATCCCGGTAGTCGGCATCCTCGTTGTCCTGGGTGTTCTCGGAGTGATCGGGTTCATCCTGCTTGGCTCCGGCAAGGGAAAGGAGCGCAGTGAGGTTACCGATTCCCTCGAGCAACCCCTCTCCCAGCCCAAGCCGAGGCCCTCCAGCGTCACGAAAACCCCGCAGGAAAAGGAGGAAAAACCTGCTCCCAGGCCCGCGGATCCGGAGCCTCCCAAGCCTGAGCCGGTCGAAAGCACGAGCCAGGCCCTGGCCCGGCTCAAGGCCAGGCTGAAGGCAGGTGATTTGTCCGAGCTGCCCAAGGGAGCCGTCAAGCGGGGGGACTCGCACTTTCTTCTCGTGACCGAGGCTCTCCCCTGGCAGGCGGCCTCCTACTTCGCAGAGGGCCACGGAGCGCAGCTGGCGACCCTGCCGGCCAAGGACGATCTCTCCTGGGCCGTTTCCGAGCTGAAAATCGGCAGCCCTGCGTGGATTGGTCTCTCGGACTCCGGTATGGAAGGAAAGTGGTACTGGGTCAACGGAGAGGCTCCCGGAAAGGATCTCTGGGCGGCGGGCCAGCCCGACGAAAGCAGCTCCCCCGACGGTGGCCAGGACTACGCCGCGCTCCTTCCCGACCACTCCCTGGACGACTTTGCCGCTTCGCGCAATCTCCCCTTCCTGCTGCAGTGGGGCCAGGGAGACAATGAAGGATCAATTGCCCGGCAACTTGAGCGGGTCGCCGCCTCCCTCAAGGCCAAGCAGCCCATCTTTCCCGCCGGAACGCAGAACATCAACGGTTCGCGCTTCCTGGTGGTTCCCGAATCAGTCTCCTGGAGGGATGCCTACAATATGGCCCAGGCCTCCGGGGGACACCTCGCGGTTCCCTCCAACAACGCGGAAGCGACCTGGATCATCGAATCCATGCAGAAGTTGCTGGAAGAAGGGGACGGCTGCTGGATCGGAGGCAGCCAGAAGGGCGTAGCCACTCCCATCTGGACCTTCGTGACGGGCGAACGTTTCGATTTCATCACCTGGGCACCCGGTCAGCCCGGCGAGGGAACCAGCTCCCTGAAAACCCTGCAACTCTGGCGGGGGGAAGACCGCGAGTTCGGCTACCGGAACGTGGCGGGAGAGCCCAAGGAGGCCGGTTACTTTCTCGTGGAGTGGTCGGCCCCCTCCCGTCGAAACATGCCGGGGGCCGGGGAAAAGAACCGGCCGGCCGGAGTCGAGGACTGGCTGGTCAAATTGCGCCAGCTCTTTCGCGACCGGGAAGAAGCTTCCCATGACCGCTGGAAGCGGCGCCACGACAAGAACCTCAAGGATTTTATCGACGAAATGGAAAGCGAGACGAGCTCAGCCCGCCGCTTCAGCCGGGAGGCGGAGAGATTCATTGATGGCATCACCGACGGGATGAAGGAGAAAGGTGAGCTTCCCGCTGCCCTTGACTTGCCCAGATGGGTCAGTGGCGACCTCGAAAAGGAACACGAGAAGGCTCTAGACAAGCAGAATCAGATCTGGGCCGAATACGAAGCTGATTTTGAAAGCGCCCAGGAGCGCTACCGTGCCCAAGTCGGCAAAGAGGCCCGGCGGCGCCAGGCACAGGGAGACCGTGAGGGAGCGGCTTACCTCGCCCGCGAGGTCACTGCGGCCGCCGAGAAGGCCTACTTTCTCGCCATTCTTGGCCGCGAATTCCCCGAAGTTCCTGAAGGACTGGAGGAGGACCCGGACGACGACGATCAGTGAGGCTGCCGGTCTGCTCGCCACGCGCCGCCAGAAGGAGGTGATCGATCCCTCTTCTCGTTCCCCGCCGGGGGCGATCTGGGATTGCCGCAGGGCCAATGGACTGGCCAAGAGCTCTCTAAGCTCTCTAAGCTCAGCCCGTGCCCCCTGCCAAGAAACGCCCCGCCGCTTCTCCACATCGCCGCCGGGCCGGGCCCCGGAAGGTGAAACAGAAGGAGGTGATCGTCGTCCGGGGCGCACGACAGAACAACCTCAAGGGGCTCGACCTCGATATCCCCCTCGGCAAGCTCACGGTGGTGACCGGCCCTTCCGGCTCCGGCAAATCCTCCCTCGCCTTCCAGACCCTCTACGCGGAAGGCCAGCGACGCTACGTGGAGACCTTTTCTCCCTACGTGCGCCAGTTCTTCGACCGCATGGACAAACCCGCTGTCGATCGTATCGAAGGCATCCCGCCCGCCATCGCGATCGAGCAGAAGAACAACGTGCGGACCACCCGCTCGACGGTAGGCACCATCACCGAGATCAATGACTACCTCAAGCTGCTCTATGCGCGCTGTGCCCATGCCATCGATCCCTCCAACGGCGATCTCATCCGGCCCGACACCAGCGACTCGATCTCGGCATGGTGTTTCGAGAATCTTTCCGACCGGCAGGCCCTGGTCCTCTTCCCTGTTCCCGTCCCCCCGGAGACCGAGCTGGAAGAGTTCTTCGTCTTTCTTCAGCAGCAGGGATACCTCCGCATCCACCTCAACGGCCGGGTGATCCGGACAGACTCTCCGGAGGAGGCGGGATTTGCCCTCCTGCCTTCCCAGGTGCAGGTCATCCAGGATCGCCTCAGGATCAGCAAGGCCAACCGGCAACGCCTCCTGGAGGCACTTGAGCGCTCTCTCGATCTGGGCAGGGGCGCCTGCAGCATCGCCGACTCGGAGGAAGGGAGCCAACCCCGTCCCTTCTCCACCAACTGGGCCAACCCCGTCACCGGATTCACCGCCCGCCCTCCCACCCCTTCCCTCTTCACTTTCAACAACCCGATGGGGGCCTGTCCTGATTGTCGCGGCTTCGGACGCGTCATCGGCATTGACCTCGCCAAGGCCATTCCCGATCGCCACCGTTCCATCCACGAAGGCTGCGTGAAACCTTTCCAGAGCGAGCGCGGAGAAGAGTGCCAGCGGGACCTTGAGTTGCACGGCGCGCGGCGTGGCCTCGACCTCGACTGCCCCTTCTCCGACCTGAGGGAGGAGGAACAGAACTGGGTTCTCTACGGAGAGCGCGATGATCCGGAAGACGCATGGGAGAGCAACGAATGGTATGGGGTGAAGGGATTTTTTGAGTGGATGGAGGGCCGCGCCTACAAGATGCATGTCCGCGTCTTTCTGAGCCGCTACCGCTCTTACACGACCTGTGGCAGCTGCCGCGGTGCACGCCTGCAACCCGAGGCCCTCTGCTTCCAGATCGATGGCTGCACCCTTCCCGATCTCTGGCGACATCCAGTCGCCCATCTTCACGAATGGGTCCTCGAGCTGCCCCACAGGATTCACGATCGAAGTTCCAGCACCGACCGGACGACCAAGCTCGTCCTCTCCGAGATCACCAACCGCCTGCGCTACCTCTGCGAAGTGGGGCTCGGTTACCTTACCCTTGACCGTGCCACCCGCACCCTCTCCGGCGGCGAGATTGAACGGGTCAATCTCACCAGCTGCCTCGGCGCGTCGCTCACCAACACGCTCTTTGTTCTCGACGAACCGACTGTCGGCCTGCACGCCCGCGACATCGGGGCGCTCGTCTCCGTCATGCACGGCCTGCGCGACAAGGGCAATACCCTTCTGGTGGTCGAACATGAGGAAGCCGTCATGCGGGCGGCCGATCACCTGCTCGATCTCGGTCCGGGTGCGGGTGAACACGGAGGTGAAATCGTGGCCGCTCTCACAAGGAGCCAGGCCTTCCATTCAGGCGCTCTCAAGACCTGCCCGCAGAGTTCCACCCTTCCCTACCTGCTGGGACAGCAGTCAATCCCCGTTCCTTCCGACCGTCGCGCCCCCTCCGGTTACCTCAAGATCCGGGGTGCGTCCCGTCACAATCTCCTCAAGCTGAATGCCGACATCCCGCTCGGAGTCTTCGCCTGCGTGACAGGGGTCTCCGGCTCGGGCAAGTCGACCCTGGTCCACGATGTCCTCTATCAGAATCTGGCGGCGGCCCTGTGCCTAGAGAGCCAGGACGAACCGGCACCCCTGCGCTCCCTTACCGGAACCGAGCAGCTCGCCGCTGTGAAAATTGTGGACCAGAGTCCGCTTTCCCGCACGCCACGCTCCACCCCTGTCGTCTACCTGGGTGCCTTCGACCTCGTGCGGCAGCTCTTCGCCAGGAGCCCGGATGGCCAGCTCGCCGCGGCAAAACCGGGATACTTCTCCTTCAACTCCGGAGCAGGCCGTTGTGAACGCTGCGGGGGCAACGGCTTTGAGAAGGTCGAAATGCAGTTCCTCTCCGACCTTTATCTCACCTGCCCCGAATGCAGCGGTTCGCGCTACAACCAATCCGCACTCGGGATTCGCTTCGAAGGCAAGACCATCGCGGAGGTCCTTTCCCTCACCGTGACTGAAGCGCTGTGCTTCTTCGGGCGGGGAGCGGCGGAGACTGCCAGGCGGGCGACCACCACCGAGGCACGGCTCAAGACCAGGATCCTTTCCGCCCTGCGACCACTCGAGGATCTCGGCCTCGGCTACCTTCGCCTTGGACAACCCCTCAACACGCTCTCCGGCGGGGAGGCCCAGCGACTCAAACTGTGTACCATCCTCATGCAGGCCCTCTCCCGCCGGAAGGCGCAGGCCGAGCTTCTCATCCTCGACGAACCCACCACCGGTCTGCATTTCGGTGACATCGAAAAGCTCCTCGCCGTCTTCCAGCGCCTGGTCGAAGCCGGCCATTCCCTCCTCGTCATCGAGCACAACCTGGACGTCATCAAGTGTGCCGATCACCTGATCGACGTCGGTCCCGGTGCCGGCGCAGACGGAGGAAGAATCATCGCCACCGGAACCCCCGAGGAGATCGTCACAACAGACACCGAGACGGCTCGCTACCTCGCCCCTCTCCTCAATCCCGCCGACGCGCACGTCCCCGGGCCACCCGCCGGCAACCAGCTTGACGAGCAAGGCTCCAGGTCCGGAAGAAGCATCGGAAATGCCATCCAGATTTCCGGTGCCCGGGAACATAATCTGAAGAACATCGAAGTGACCATCCCCCGCGACAAGTTCGTGGTCGTCACCGGACTAAGTGGAAGTGGAAAATCCACCCTGGCCTTCGACATCATCTTCGCCGAGGGACAACGGCGCTTCCTCGATTCGATGTCGCCCTACGCGCGACAGTTCGCTGAACAGCTGGAAAAGCCCGACATCGACCGCATTTCCGGCCTCCCGCCCACGGTTGCGATCGAACAACGTATCTCACAGGGGGGCGGCAAGTCGACCGTCGCCACCGTTACGGAGGTCTATCACTTCCTGCGCCTGCTCTATGCCAAGCTGGGAACGCAGCACTGCCCCGAGTCCGGCGAACCGGTGGTGCCACAAACCGAGGACGCCATCGTGGACGTTATCCGGATGCAGTTGAAGAAGGGTCCGGTAGACATCCTCGCTCCCGTGATCCGCGGACGAAAGGGGTTCCACACCGAGGTGGCGGCCTGGGCCGGACGTCAGGGCTACACCCGTCTTCTGGTCGACAACCAGTGGAAGGAGGTAGAGGGATTCCAGCGATTGGAGCGCTTCAAGGAACACGATATCGATGTCCTGGTTCTCCACCTTTCAAAACCCAACATTCGTCTTTCCGGCCTCCGCGAAGCAGTGGCCAGGGCCCTGCAACTGGGAAAGGGCACCCTGCGGGTGCTCGATAGTGACAAGCGTCTGCACCCCTTCTCCAGGGCGCGGGTCAGTCCGGTCACCGGCCGTTCCTTCGAGGCTCCTGATCCTGCCCATTTCTCATTCAATTCGCCCCGCGGCTGGTGCAGAACCTGCCGGGGCCACGGAGAAACCGCCAAGGCCCGCCACCGCTTCGACCGCCGGAACAACAAGCCCTACAACTCCATCACGGAGGCTGAAATCGAGTTCGACCGCAAACTCGACCGCGCGGACGAGGAGGAGCTGGTGATCTGTCCCGACTGCGAGGGTGCCCGACTCAATGAAGTGTCCCGGGCCATTCGGATCCAGGGCCGCGCCATTCAGGATGTCACCCTCCTTCCGGTAACGAAGGCCGCTGCCACGGTGCAGGATTTCAGGTTCACCGGGCGGGAAGCCACCATCGCCCGCGACATTCTCCCCGAAATCGCTCAACGCCTCCACTTCCTGGAAGAGGTGGGACTGGGCTACCTGCAGCTGGACCGCTCGGCCAAAACTCTCTCAGGCGGCGAGGCTCAGCGCATCCGTCTGGCCGCCCAGCTCGGATCCAATCTGCGGGGCGTCCTCTACGTTCTCGACGAACCCACCATTGGCCTGCACCCCCGCGACAACGACAAGCTTCTCAACACCCTGGAAGCACTCCGCGGCAAGGGGAATTCCCTCCTCGTGGTGGAGCATGACGATGAGACCATGGCGCGAGCCGACCACATCATCGACCTCGGCCCCGGAGCCGGACGACACGGCGGTGAGGTAATCGCTTCCGGGCCGCTGGGGAAAATCCGAAAACTCAGGAAATCCATTACCGGGCAAGCGCTCGCTCATCCCCTGATCCATCCCGTCCGCGGGCAACGCCGCCCCCTCCCCAAGGCCGCCGCCAGGACGGGCTGGCTACGGGTGAAGGGCTGCACCCTCAACAATCTCAGGAACATCGAAGTGCGTATTCCGCTCCAGCGCCTGACTGTCATCACCGGCATCTCAGGGTGCGGGAAATCCTCTCTCATGCGCGGCACGATCGCGGAGCTCTTCAAGCGCGGGGCCGAAAAAACCTGGAAGACGGCCTCCGGAATCAAATCGATCCGGCACTGCTACGAGGTGGACCAATCCCCCATTGGCAAGACCTCCCGCTCCTGCCCCGCCACCTACGTCAAGATCTTCGATGATATCCGCAAGCTCTTCGCCCAACTGCCGGAGGCGCGCCTGCGAGGGTTCGAGGCCTCGCGTTTTTCCTTCAACAACTCGAGCGGACAATGCCCCGAGTGCAAGGGGAACGGCCGCATCAAGCTCGAGATGGACTTTCTCCCCTCCACCTGGACCCACTGCGATGGTTGCAACGGAAAGCGCTACAATCCCGCCACTCTCGAGATTCGCTACAACGGTCGATCCATTGGAGACGTCCTGGCCATGACCATCGACGAGGCAGCGGAATTTTTCTCCGCCCACGGCAAACTGCACCGCACGCTCTCTCTGCTGAAGGACACCGGTCTGGGCTACCTCCAGATCGGCCAGCCCAGTCCCACCCTCTCCGGTGGCGAAGCGCAGCGCATCAAGCTCGTCACCGAACTCACCCGCGGACGCATCAGCAGGACTGCGGTAAAGACGCGGAAGCCGCAGGCCAACCTCTACCTCATCGAGGAACCCTCCATCGGCCTCCACCTGGAGGATGTCAAGAAGCTCATTGATGTGCTCCACCGTCTGGTGGACGAGGGGCACACCGTCGTGGTGGTGGAACACCACACCGGCATCATGGCGGAAGCTGACAACATGATCGACATGGGTCCGGAGGCAGGCGATGCCGGGGGCCGCATTGTGGCTCAGGGTCCTCCCGAGAAGATCCTCACCTCAAAGGTTTCACGCACCGCACCCTTCCTTCGAAGCGCGCTGAAGTCCTGACTCTTTCCGCCAGCAGGGTCAACTCATCTGATCAGATGAGATCCCCGGATTATCTTCTCACCTCATCGGACGCCTTCGGCTCCCTCCCTGAAAGATTTACTTGCGCCCAGCGCATCACAGCCCATCTTCCCGCGGACATGAAAAAGCTCCTCCTCACGCTTACTGCTGTAGCCTTGGCCACTGGGATCACTCTTGCCGCGGAAAAGGCCGATCCAGCCACGGCTGACGTCAAGGTCACGATCTCCGGCAATGACCTGATGAAGTATGACAAGACCGAGATCACAGCCAAGGCCGGCCAGACCATCGCCATCACCCTCAAGAACATTGGAGCCCTTCCCAAGGAGGCCATGGGGCACAACCTGGTGGTGCTCAAACCCGGAACCGACATCACGAAATTTGCCATCGGCGGTATCGCCAACAAGGCCGGTGGCTTCCTTCCCACCGATGCGGCCCTGGTCGCACAAATCGTGGCCAACACCAAGATTCTCGGCCCCAAGGAAGAAGAAACCATCGCCTTCAAGGTCGGGAGTGCCGGGGACTATCCCTACGTGTGCACCTTCCCCGGACACTTCGGAGTCATGAAGGGCGTGATCAAGGTCAAGTAGGCCGCTCTTTCCTGAAGAACAAAGGCTACGCTTCCGCGTAGCCTTTTTGCTGCCATCCGGACCGGCCCTTTCAGTCCGGCTCCGCTTCCTGCATGAAACGGGCATAGGCTTCCTCGCCCATGTCGCGTTTCATCATTGACCCGGGGGGCGTTCCGCAGGTTCGCCACTTCGGAGAGAAGCCTCCAAGCGCCGGGGCTCTCCCGCCAGTTCGGGTCGCTCTTCGAGGTAGGTCCAAGTGACATTCCCGTTCCTCACGCTCACACTGCTACGGCTCATGGTCTGCGCATCCGATCGCAGCATCCTCGGAGTGAAGGGAGATGGATTATCCTCGGTGTCGGAGTGATACAATCCCAGCAGGTTGCTTCCCATGCGCTGGCTACAGCACAACTCCTGGAAACGGCGAAGGCGGGCGATCCTGACCTCGGCGTAGTGAAAGGAGGACGAGTAGAGCGGCAGCTCCGGATTCCGTTCGGCCGCCAGTTCACTGCCGTTCCAGGTCCAGGCCCTTTCCCCCACCGGATCGAAGCCCACTATCTTGAAGGGCAACACGCCCTCCAGGTCTTCGAGGCGGAGCCGCTCCTCCACCGCTGGCACGTTCTCCAACGCGGCCATCTCCATGACGACCTGACCCCGGCTGCGGGACGGCATCATCCCTTCCGCTTGCTCATGCCAGCGATTGAGGAGACAGACCAGCAATCCCCGCTCATTGGCCAGCATCCATGTTCCCCCACCATCGGGATCGATGGGAGCAAGAAAGGAAACGCCTTCCCGCTCGCGCAACCGCGGGGGCTCGGCCATCGCGCGCGTCTTCCTTTCGTCGCGGTTGAAGTAGACCTCGTAGGATCCCGCAGATTCCCGCCACCAAGTCAGGGTGCACATTCTTCCGGTTCCCCCTCCTCCGCCAGCCACTTCTCGTTCTTGTCCTTCCCGACCGGGCGGCACTGTCCGCTCAGTCAGGTGGGAATTCCTGCGGCGGGCAAAACCCACAACTGCAGGACGAAGTAGAGCCCTGTCACCCCGAGCCCCAGGGCAAACCCGCCCAGGACCCTGCCGGTCCTGGTGCTCTCTTCCTGTCTGGCCTTCATATTGTCAGGGGTCGGACTTCTCTCCGGTGTCGGGTCGCCGGCTACATCCGCTTCCCTGCACAGCATAAGCCGCTCTTCCCGCCATTTCAACCGTCTCCATCCAGCAAACCGGGCCGGGCCCATCCCGGAGGGTTCTCCGTTGTCACGGGCAACTTCTCCGGATTGTCAACTCTGGGACGAACCTCCCGTTCCTCCACCTTGGCTCCTCCGCCGGAGAAAACGGACCATCCCGCCAGCTCAGACCATTTGCCCTCCCTCTCTCATTGCCATTCTCCAACGCGCTCCCTAGCCTCCCTTTTCATGAAAAGACTCCCGGCCTCACTTCTGTTCCTCGCCACTCTTTCGGCGCCCGCCGTGCTGGCCCAGCACCAGCACTTTGAGAACTTTGAATGGCGTGAGCGCCTCACCGACCACTTTGCCCTTCGCGCCAAGGGCACCAACCACGATCCGGCCCGCAGATATGCCGAGAAGGTCTGGGACGAGTGTGTCCGCGTCATGCCCGGACTTCAGGAGGACTTCAGCAAGAACAAATTCCGGACTCCCGGCGGCGCCTCGGGCGCGGATACCGAGCCCTATCGCTTCACGGTCTATCTCATCGGCTCGGGTCTCGATTACACCACCGTCCTAGAGCAGCAGCAACGGCGCAGCGGCTGGGATGCCAACCAGGTCCAATCCTGCAGGATCACCCGGAACTACGGGGACCCGCAGAACCGCTACCGGGTCCTCTGCAAGGCCGACCCCGAGAGGTCCACCGGTGGCGAAACCGATCTTACCCCTGTCTTTGTTCACGGCACCGCCGCCACCATCCTGGAAGGCCGTGGATTGACCGGAAATCTGCCCTTCTGGATGACCGCGGGCTGGGGCTACTACGTCGAACACCGCATCTTCCGCCTCTGCCGGGTCCACTACATCGACTTCAAGACCTACTACGCGAACGAGAAGGCTGACTTCAAGCGGGGTGCCACGCTCGAACCGAACGAGGACTGGCCGGGACCGTTGAAGAAAATGTGCAAGAAGGACATCCGGGAAACCCTCGAGACCGTCTGCAAGGCGGAAATCCTGACCCTCACCCCCAACCAATCCGGCTACATTTTCGCCCTGACCTATTTCCTCGTCGGTAACGACGAGAACATCGCGAAGTACCGCAAGCTTGTTGAGCGTGCCCGCCAGGGAGAGACCATCACAAAATCCGTTCTTCTGGACACCTACGGCTACGAGGACGACGACGCGCTGGAAGCGGACTGGTACGAGTTCATGGAGAGCCGGGATTTCAGGTAACCATGCGCAGGTTCACTTTTCCCTCCGCCCTGGTTCTCGTCTTGGCCCTGGCCTCGCCCCCGGCATCGGGACTCGCGGAGCCGGACTCAAAGGAATGGACCTACCTCGAAAATGAGTCATTCCGGCTGGGTGTCCACCGCACTTCGGGGGCCACCATCGGATATCTCTCCCGCCGGGAATCCACCGAAAACATCCTGAATCACTACGACCAGGGGCGCTTCATCCAGCAATCGTATTATGGCGACGCCGATGGCTCCCGGTGGAAGGGAAAACCATGGCGCCTGAATCCGGTGCAGGGAGGGTCCTGGCAGGGGAGCCGACCGAAACTGCTGGAGCTCACCTCAGGAAAAACCCGCCTCTACAGCAGGTCCCTTCCCCTTCACTGGGCCACCGGACGACTTCTCCCTGAATTTGAACTCGAGCAATGGATCGAGCTTCATAAGACGCACATCCATCTTCGCTTCCGCATGACCTACCGAGGGGAACGCACCCATGCGGCACGCCACCAGGAACTTCCGGCGGTATTTGTCAACCCGGCCTTTGGGACACTTGTCTTTTATGAAGGCCAGGAACCCTGGACCGGGAAACCTCTTACGCGGGTGAGCCCGGGACCCGGAAACGCCTATGCGGATCTCTCTGAACACTGGGCGGCCTATCTCAACAAGGATGGGTTCGGGCTGGGGGTCTTCGTCCCCATCGCAAGGCGCATGACCTACTACCATTTCAGGGGAGCCATGAATTCAAGTTGTTCCTACCTCGCGCCGATCAAGACGTTCGCACTCAAGCCGGCCCTCCAGGTCGACTACGATGCCTACCTCTGCCTTGGATCCGCCTCCGAGATCCGTTCCCGCTTCACGGCCCTGCAGTCAGGCCAGCCCAAAGCCATCAAGTAACTGTCGCGTCCTGCGCGCACCGGGCCTCCCCGTGAACACTGCTGCCTGAGGGACCCTTTCCCCTGCCCTAGTAGTATTCCTGCAGCGGAGTCACCTTGAACTCGCGCCGCTGAAGGGAGAAAATGGCCTTCACGCTGGCCTCGGCCGCCGCGAGGTTCGTGCAGTGGCTGACCTTGTTGGCCACCGCCGTACTGCGGATGGCCACTTCATCAGCCCGTGATTCATGGCTGCTTGGCGTATTCACGACGAATTGGATTTCCCCGTTCTTCATCATGTCCAGGACGTTGGGACGCCTGCGCTCGGCCAGTTTGTAGAGCCGCTTGGCCGGCACGCCGGCCTCTTCCAGTTTTCGGAAGGTTCCCCCGGTCGCATAGAGGGTGAACCCGGCCTCCACGAACTGGGCGGCGATAAGAGGGACCGCTTCCTTGTCGCGATCGCTGACCGAAATGAAGACATTCCCCTCCATGGGCAGCGGATTGAATCCGCTCATCTGGCTCTTGGCATAGGCCATTCCGAGATCCTCATCGATTCCCATCACCTCGCCGGTGGACTTCATCTCTGGTCCCAGCACGATGTCGATGCCCGGAAAACGGGGCCAGGGAAAGACCGCCTCCTTGACGTTGTAGTGAGAGGGAATGATCCGCCTGGTGAGCCCGAGATCCGGGAGCTTTTCCCCCACCATGATCTTGGCCGCCAGTTTGGCCAGAGGCACCCCGATGGCCTTTGAGACGAAGGGAACGGTCCGGGAGGCCCGGGGATTGACCTCAATCACGTAGAGTTCGCCGTTCTTGACCGCGAACTGGATGTTCATGAGTCCCCGTACTTCCAGCTCCCGCGCCAGGTTGATAGCGGCCTCTTCGATCTCTTTCTCGATCTCCTCCCCCAGACTGAAGGAGGGAATCACGCAGGCGGAATCCCCTGAGTGCACCCCCGCGGGCTCGATGTGCTGCATGATCGCGCCTACCACCGTATTCTCGCCATCGGAGATACAATCGACGTCCACCTCGATGGCCCCGTCGAGGAAACGGTCCACCAGAACCGGGCGTTCCGGCGAGGCATCCACTGCTTCCCGCATGTAACGGCGCAGTTCGTCATCGTCGTATACGATCATCATGGCGCGTCCGCCCAGCACGAAGGACGGGCGCACGAGCACGGGATAACCGATCCTGCCCGCAATCCCGACCGCCTCGTCTTCCGAAACCGCCGTTCCCGCTTCCGCCTGCTTCAGTTCCAGCCTGTCAAGCAGCGCGGAGAACTGTTTGCGATCCTCCGCCAGTTCGATCGACTGCGGCGAGGTGCCGATGATGGGCACGCCGTGACGCTCCAGATCGGCGGCGAGGTTGAGCGGGGTTTGCCCGCCAAACTGCACGATCACACCATCGGGTTTCTCCTGGTCGCAGATGTTGAGGACATCCTCCAGGGTAAGCGGCTCGAAGAAGAGCTTGTCGCTGGTGTCATAATCGGTGGAGACCGTCTCCGGATTTGAGTTCACCATGATGGTCTCATAGCCCAGCTCCTTCAGGGCGAATGAGGCGTGCACGCAACAGTAGTCGAACTCGATCCCCTGGCCGATCCGGTTGGGCCCTCCCCCGAGAATGATGATTTTCTTCCGGTCCGACTCCCGGGCTTCGTTTTCGTCACCGTAGGTGGAGTAGTAGTAGGGCGTATAGGCCTCAAATTCAGCTGCGCAGGTATCAACCAGCCGATAGGTCGGCAGGATTCCCACTCCCTTGCGTTTTTCCCGCACGGAATCTTCCGTTTCTCCTCGGGCGATGGCGATCTGCCGATCCGAAAATCCGAGCTTCTTGGCACGCCGCAGGTCGAGCTCGGCAAGATTGGCCCCCTCGTCGGCGATTTCCTTGAGATGGCCGAGGAACCAGCGGTCGATCTGCGTCGCCTCGAACACATCCTCCATGCTCCAGCCGTGCTCAAAGGCCGCCTTGATCCAGTAAATGCGCTCGCTGTTGGGCACGTGCAGTTTCCGCTCGATGTCCTCCCGCGACGGGTCCCTCGGATCCTTTCCGTCGTTACCGAACCCGAACCGGCCGGTCTCCAGTGAGCGCAGGGCCTTCTGCATGCTCTCCTTGAACGTCCGCCCGATGCTCATGGCCTCGCCCACGGACTTCATCTGGGTGGTGAGCACGGGATCCGCGTTGGGGAATTTCTCGAACGTGAAACGGGGAACCTTGGTGACAACGTAGTCGATGGTGGGTTCGAAGCTGGCCGGGGTTTCCCGCGTGATGTCATTGGGCAGTTCATCCAGGGTGTAGCCCACCGCCAGCTTGGCGGCAATCTTGGCAATCGGGAACCCGGTGGCCTTGGAGGCCAGGGCCGAGGAACGCGACACCCGGGGATTCATCTCGATGATCACCACGCGCCCATCCTCGGGATTCACCGCGAACTGGATATTCGATCCACCGGTCTCCACCCCGATCTCCCGGATCACGGCGAATGATTGATCCCGCATGATCTGGAATTCGCGATCGGTCAGCGTCTGGGCGGGGGCCACCGTGATGGAATCCCCGGTGTGCACACCCATGGGGTCCAGGTTCTCGATGGAACAGATGATCACGCAGTTGTCGGCGCGGTCACGCATGACCTCCATCTCGAATTCCTTCCAGCCCAGCAGGCTTTCCTCGATCAGCACCTCCGTCACCGGGGAAAGATCGAGACCCCGTGCCACGATCGTTTCAAATTCCTCCTTGTTGTAAGCGATGCCGCCACCACTGCCTCCGAGGGTGTAGGCGGGACGGATGATGAGCGGGAAGATCCCGATTTCCCCCGCCACCTTCCGGGCATCCTCCATGGTGTGCACCACCCCGGACTGAGGCAGATCCAGCCCTATCTTGAGCATGGCCTCCTTGAACAGCAGGCGATCCTCCCCCTTCGCGATGGCATCGGCGTTGGCGCCGATCATGCGCACGTTGAGTTCCTTCAGCGCTCCACTGTGCCAGAGGTCCATGGACGCATTGAGAGCAGTCTGCCCCCCCAGGGTCGGCAGCAGGGCATCCGGTTCTTCCTTCTCGATGATCTTGCGGATGACCTCCGGGGTGATCGGCTCGATGTAGGTCCGATCCGCAAATTCCGGATCGGTCATGATGGTGGCCGGATTGGAATTCACCAAGACCACCTCGTATCCCTCTTCCCGCAGGGCCTTGCAGGCCTGGGTGCCGGAATAATCAAATTCACACCCCTGACCGATCACAATCGGTCCCGATCCAATCAACAGGATTTTCTGCAGGCTCTCGTCCTTTGGCATTCGGCTTCGCTGGCCTAAACTTTCGTTTTACTGCCAAGCCCCCGGCCTGTGGTCAAGCCCGGCGGGAAGAAAAGAACGAGACCGGCCCGAGTCCGCCTCTTTTTCAAGGGCTTTGTGAACAACAAATCCTTCTCCTGAAATCCCCCTCCAGGGAGGGCGGATCCATCATCTGTCCCTAAATCTGCCGACGCTTCCGCTTCAGCTTGAGCTGGGCCATCGACTTGCCGATGGCGGCCTGGAGGGTCGCCACTTCCTCCGCATTCTCACTGTGATCGATCTTGGAGAGGGCCTCCTCGGCCCGCTTCATGGCCTCCTCAACCCTGGCCTCGTCAATTTCGGCATCGGTCACCGCGAGATCGGTGAGAACGGTGACCTTCTCCTGGGTCACTTCCACAAAGCCTGCCCCGATGGCCAGTTCCTCGACCTTGCCATCTGCCAGATAGCGCAGTTCGCCGGGGTTGATCCCGGTCACCAGGGGCACGTGGCCCGGCAGGATTCCCAGCTCCCCTTCCGTCCCCGGCAGGTAGACGTTTTCGACTTGGCCCGAGAAGAACTTCTTCTCCGGAGTCACTATGTCGAGAACCAGTGGCATTTTCTGAAAACTTTTAAATGATACCCAATAACCTGTCTTCCCGCGAAGCCTACCCCTTCTCGACGGTGTCGATTGCGCCCTTCATGTAGAAGTTGCTTTCCGGCACGTCGTCATGTTTGCCATCAAGGATCTCGGCAAAGCCCTTCACGGTATCATCCACCGAGACGTAAACCCCCGGGGTCCCCGTGAAGACCTCCGCCACGCTGAAGGGCTGCGAAAGGAAGCGCTGAATCTTGCGTGCCCGGAAAACGGTAAGCTTGTCCTCGTCGGAAAGCTCGTCCATCCCGAGAATGGCAATAATATCCTGCAGGTCCTTGTAGCGCTGCAGCACGCCCTGCAACCCGCGGGCCACGCGGTAGTGCTCCTCTCCCACCACATCGGGCGCGAGGGCGGTGGACACCGAGGCCAGGGGATCGACCGCGGGATAGATGCCGAGCTCCGCGAGGGAGCGCTCCAGCACCACGGTGGAATCGAGGTGGGCGAAGGTGTTGGCCGGGGCCGGGTCGGTCAGGTCATCCGCCGGCACGTAGACTGCCTGGAAGGAGGTGATTGATCCCTTGTTGGTCGAGGTGATGCGCTCCTGCAGACCCGCCATCTCCTCCGCCAGGGTGGGCTGGTAACCCACCGCGGACGGCGTGCGTCCAAGCAGGGCGGACACCTCGGAGCCGGCCTGGGAGAATCGGAAGACATTGTCCACGAAAAGCAGCACATCCTGGTTCTCCTCGTCGCGGAAGTACTCTGCCATGGCGAGGGCGGAAAGGGCCACCCGGAGACGCGCTCCCGGCGGCTCGTTCATCTGGCCATAGGTCAGCGCCACCTTCGACCCTTCGCTGATCACGGTCGGCATCCCGTGCTCGTCGAGGGCGAGTTCGCCGTTGGAGTCCTTTTCCGCGTTGATCACCCCGGCCTCGATCATCTCCATCCAGAGGTCGTTTCCTTCCCGGGTGCGCTCGCCCACTCCCGCAAAGACGGAATACCCGCCATGGTTCTTCGCGATGTTGTTGATGAGCTCCATGATGACCACGGTCTTGCCCACCCCGGCACCCCCGAAGGCGCCCACCTTGCCGCCCTTGGTAAAGGGGCAGATCAGGTCGATGACCTTGATGCCGGTCTCCAGGATCTCGGTCGAGGTTGCCTGGTCGACAAGGGGCGGGGCGGGAGCGTGAATCGGATAACGCTTCTCGTGGGGCACCGGCCCGAACCCGTCCACTTCGTCGCCCGTCACATTGAAGATACGACCCAGGACCCCGCTGCCCACCGGCACGGTGATCGGATCGCCGGTGTCAACGATCGGCATGCCGCGCTTCAGGCCATCGGTGGTTGTCATGGCCACGGCCCGGACCCACCCGTCACCGAGGTGCTGCTGCACTTCGAGAACGAGAGTCGTCTCCGAACCGTAAAGCTCATAGGTTACCTCAATGGCGTTGTAGATGGCAGGCAGCTTCTCAGCACCTGAGAAGTCGGCATCCACCACGGCGCCGATGATCTGCACGATAGTTCCGGTATTGCTCATAATGTTGGGCGGTTTCGTCTCGGAAGTGATTATTGTATGTTGGAAACTGAAAACGGACCCCTTACTCCATCGCCTTCATGGCGGTGGTGATCTCGAGAAGTTCGGAGGTGATGGCGGCCTGGCGGACCTTGTTGTATTCCAGGGTCAGGTCCTTGATCATCTGCTCGGCGTTGTCGGTGGCGGCCTTCATGGCCACCATGCGGGACGAGTGCTCGGAAGCGCGGGCTTCCAGGATCATCTGGTAGACCTGGTAGTTGAGGTAGAGCGGGAGGAGGGCCTCGAGAACCCCGTCCGGGCCGGGCTCGAAGATGTAGTCCCGCAGCATGCCGTCGTCCTTGCGGGTTTTTTCCACCTCAGCGTCGCCGCCCATACCCTCATAGGCCCGCTTCTCGGCCAGGGAGGAGGCCTCCACGGGCAGGAGCTGCTGGATCCAGGGCGTCTGGGTGAGGGTGGTCTCGAAGTTGGTGAAGGCCACCTTGACCGCGCTGTAGCCCCCCCCCAGGAACTGGTCGGTGAGATAGGCCCCGATGGACTTGGCCTCCGCGAAGGGCGTGGGATCCCCCACCTCCCAGTCGGAGACGATGTTGTGTCCCAGCTTGCCGAGGGACATGCGGAGCTTGCGCCCCACGGTGACCACGTCGGCATCCTCCGCCATCCCGGCCCGCACCTTCTTGAGAAGGTTGGTGTTGAGTCCGCCACAGAGGCCCTTGTCGGTGGAAACCACCAGCATGAGCTCCTTCCCGCCCCCGGGCTGCTTGAGAAGAGCGTGATCGTCTTCGCTGATATTGTCCTTGAGATTGACCAGCACCTGATTGAGCCGGTCGGCGTAGTCGCGCCCGGCGATGGCCTGGTCCTGGGCCTTCTTCATCTTCGCGGCTGCCACCAACTGCATCGCCTTGGTGATCTGCGAGGTATTCTTGACCGACTTGATGCGTCGGCGGATGTCGCGAAGGTTGGCCATTCTTTCGTTAACCGTGTTCCGTTGTCAGCTGGGTGGTCTGTCCTTTAATTTGCCCGGCAGGGTTTAATTGCCGGCCTGATAGCCTCAACTCCAGGAGGCCTTGAAATCCGTGAGGGCGGTCTCGAGGGCGGTCACCACCTCGTCGGTGAGAGCCTTCTCGTCGAGGATGAGCTGGAGGAGATCGGTCTTGCGGGTGGTGAGGAACTCCTCGAGTGCCTCCTGGCACTCCTTGATGCGTTTCACCTCCACGTCATCGAAGTGACCGTTCTGCATTGCCCACAGGGTGGCGACCTCCAGGTCGAGACCGAGGGGACTGTACTGGTTCTGCTTGAAGAGCTCCACGATGCGCTCCCCGCGTTCGATCTTGGCCTTGGTGGCATCATCGAGGTCGGAGCCGAACTGGGCGAAGGCCTGCAGCTCCCGGAACTGGGCGAGGTCGAGCTTGGTGGTGCCCGAGACCTTCTTGATCGCCTTGGTCTGGGCCGCCGATCCCACCCGGGACACCGAGAGACCCACCGAAATGGCGGGGCGGATGCCCTGGTAGAACAGGTCGGTCTCGAGGAAGATCTGGCCGTCGGTGATCGAGATCACGTTGGTGGGGATGTAGGCCGAGACGTCCCCGGCCTGGGTCTCGATGATGGGCAGGGCGGTGATCGAACCGCCACCCTCGGCGTCGGAGAGGCGGGCCGAGCGCTCCAGGAGACGGCTGTGAAGGTAGAAAACGTCCCCGGGATAGGCTTCCCGGCCCGAGGGGCGCCGCAGGACGAGGGAGACCTGGCGATAGGCAACCGCCTGCTTGGAAAGATCATCGTAGACGATCAGGACATCCTCGCCCTGGTCCATGAGATACTCGGCCATGGCACAGCCGGAATAAGGCGCGAGGAACTGGTTGGTGGCGGAGTCCGAGGCGGCGGCGGCCACCACGATTGTGTTCTCCATGGCATCGGCCTTCTCCAGGGTCGCGATGGTCCGGGCAATGTTGGACTGCTTCTGGCCGATCGCGACGTAGACGCAGTAGAGCGGTTTGTGGTCCTTGAGGCTGCCTTCCCTGGCCGCCTTGTTCTGCTGTGCCTGCGAAATGATGGTGTCCACCGCGATGGTGGTCTTGCCGGTGGAGCGGTCCCCGATGATGAGCTCGCGCTGGCCGCGGCCGATCGGGATCATGGCGTCGATGGCCGCGATCCCGGTCTGCACGGGCACGCTGACCGACTTCCGCTTGATGATGCCGGGGGCAATCTTCTCCACCGGATAGGTGTCATCGGACTGGACCTCTCCCTTGCCGTCCACCGGCCGTCCGAGAGCATCCACCACCCGGCCGAGCAGTCCCTTGCCCACGGGCACGGAGAGCAGTTTGCCGGTGGTGTGGCACTCATCGCCTTCCGCGATGTGCCTGGATTCGCCCAGCATCACGACCCCCACTTCGCCTTCCTCAAGGTTGAGGGCGAGGCCGAAGAGGTTGCCGGGAAACTCGATCATTTCATTGAGCTGCACTTCGCTGAGGCCTTCGACCTTGGCGACGCCGTCTCCGATTTCCCGCACCGTTCCGACATTGGTCTTGGCGACCCCGGCGGAGACATTTGCGATTTCCTGTTCCAGTTCCTGAAGGATGTTGCTCATGGGAGGGAGGATTGAATTTGAAGGGAAAGAAGGGGGAGGAGAGTTTCTTAGAAGGTGTTGGAGAGTCTATCGAGGCGGGTCTTCACGCTGCCGTCCCAGACGTCGTTGCCGACCCGCACGCGTATCCCGCCGAGGAGGCCGGGAGTGATCTTGAATTCGAAGGAGAGGTCGTCGCCGTACTTCCTGGCGAGACTGCCTTTGATCCGATCCTGCGAGGCCTCCTCGAGCGCCTCCGCACTTTCGACCAGGACCTGGCGCCGCTCCATCTCGAGGCGGGTCAGACGCTTCAGTTCGTGCAGGATGGCCTGCCAGCCGCGGGGCTTTTCGTCCGCGATCTTCTTGAAGACCTTGCGAAGCTTGTCATCGACCACGCGGTCGCCCTCCACGCACATGCGGAACGCACGGCGGGCGGTGGTGGCGGCTTCGCGGGAAATTTTCATGACTGCTTGCCTGGTTTCCTAGCTGTCGACCTCGGCGAGGGCTTCTTCATTGATGCGCTTCTGGTCCTCATCGGTGAGGACCTTGCCGGTGACCTGGGCGGTGGTGCTGGCCACCAGGCGCCCGAATTCCTTCTTCAGGTCGGCATGCATCTTGTCACGCTCGCCCTTCGCTGCCTCCTCGGCCTTGGCCAGGATGGCCTTGGCTTCCGCCGCCGCTTCCTGGGTCTTCTTCTCGCCCACCGCGGTGGCGCTCTCCTTGGCCTCTTCCACAAGCCGCTTGGCGCGCTCGTTGGCCTCCTGGATCGCAGCCTGCGTATTCTTCTCACTCTCAGCGATCTGCGCTTCGACCTGCTTGAGCTTTTCCTCGCCATCCGCGATGCGCTTGCGGCGTTGCTCGAGCATGTCCATGACCGGCCCGTAGGCGAATTTCTTCAGCACCAGGCAGATGATGAAGAAATTGACCAGCTGACAGATGAAGGTGTTCCAGTGGACATCGAAGGTATCGAAAATCTCGGTGGCCACATTACCTCCACCGCTGTCGGCTTCGGCCGCGGCCGCGAGGATCAGAATGCTGTCGATAGGCATGGTGAAAACGGGATTGGGAACATTGGGAAGAAGGGCGCTCCCGGAGGAGCGCCCTCCGGAATCCTTATCCGAGGAAGATCGCAATGAAGATGAGACCTTCCGCCAGTGCGGCGAAAATGATCCCGATCGTCATGATCTGTCCCTGGGCACCAGGATTGCGACCCACGGCTTCGGCGGCTTTCGCGCCGACCAGGCCCACGCCGATTCCGGCGCCGGTACCTGCAAGGCCAACGTGGATCTTTCCTTCCATCGCGGCCAGGAGGTCGAAGATGAAGGGAACACTCGCGAGGAGTTGCATCAGGCTATCCATTGTTCTGTCTTGGTTGTTTTGTTGTTGTTTTCGCCGGCCTCCACGGGGTCCATGGTCCAACCGGCAAGAGTATCTTCAGGAAGTGGTCTCCGGGGTCCCGTCCTCGGGTTCGGCGTCGTGCTCTCCTGACCCATGCTCCTCTTCGTGATCTTCGTGATGTTCACACATCAACTTGGTAAAGACCGCACAGAGAAGCACGAAGACGAGGGCCTGGATAAACCCGACGAGCAGCTCCAGGAAATAGAAGGGAAGCGCCGGGGCCCACTTGAGCAAGTCCGGCACATTCTTCATGACCATGAGCGTCTCCAGCATGCTCTCCCCGGCGAAGACGTTCCCATAGAGCCGGAACATGAGGGCAACCGGCCTCACCGCAATGGAGAGAACCTCGATGAGTCCCACAAAGAAAAAAAGAGGCACCATCAGAACCATCATCCCCAAACCGAACTTCCCCTTGGGAGCGAAAATATGCTTGAGGAAGTTCTTGGGGCCGATCTCGGTCAGGGACCAGTAGAACCAGAGCCCAAAGAAGGTGACCGACATCGCCATCGTCAGGTTCAGGTCCGCATTGGCCCCACGCAGAAATGGTCTGAACTGGTCACCCGCAGGGGCATTTTCACCAGTCAACCCTATCGTTCCCACCCCCGGGATCAGGCCGGCCCAGTTGGTGAAGAGAATCAGGACAAATGATGTGAAGAGGAACCAGAAGGCGCGCCTCGCGAGGTGCTCCCCCATGATCCCGGCAAAAAAATTAATCAGGCTTTCCACCAGCCACTCCACGAAGTTCTGCATCCCACTTGGAACAAGCTGAGGCCTCCTCGTCGCCAACCAGGAAACGAGGATAATCACCCCGGCAACCACCCACACCATGACCATCGAATTCGTAATGGTCAGCCACTCAAAGGGTTCAGCAATGACCTCTGCTCCCTGGGGAAGGCTCTCGGCAGCCAAGGCACTCCCGGCCCCCGGGACCAGGAAGGCCAGCAGGGCGACCAGTCGCGAAAAATGGACGGCTAAAACGCGTGATTTCGACGGCATTCGAAACGGGGACGAAGGCGCCTATAAAGGGGGCCTCTTTACCGGGCAAGATGAATTTGTGAAATCATTCACAAAGTCGGTTTGGACCCGGTATCACAAGGATCAAAACGGATGGGACAGGGCCCTGCGAGACCATCCCTGATCCCACCCCGCCATCGCCACCGAAAAGGCATGGATTTCAGTTCCGGGATTCCAAAATCTTCCGCCCCCCGGATTTTAACGCTGCGAACAGAAAAGGGGCCGGATTCGGCTGATGGAGCAGGTCCGAAATTCGGGCCTGTGGGACTCCTCCTGAAATATCTAATTCGCTAACGATGAGGATCTTGTAAGATCCTAACAGAGCCTAACAGCTCTCAAACCCTTGTTTTATTGGGGTTTTCTTCCCAGGGTCCCAAATGATCAGAGGGCGGAATCGACTCCAATTCCCTATATTTCAGGGAATAACTGCAACATGTTTTAGCTTTACAAAATATCTCGCTAGCCCCAAAACTGTTAGTGCTATGAATAAAGCTGAACTGATCGAAACCGTCCAAGGGTCCTTGGGCAAGGACGCCACCAAGCGCGCTGCCGAAGATGCCGTCGCTGCTGTCCTGGGTGCGATCGCCGATGGCGTTCGCACGCAGGGAAAAGTGCAATTGATTGGATTCGGGACGTTTCAGGTGAAAAACCGCAAGGCCCGGATGGGCCGGAATCCCAAGACTGGCGAGCCCATGCATATCGCGGCCTCAAAGTCGGTGGGCTTCAAGCCCTCCGCCCCCCTTAAGAGTTCGCTCGCTGCTCCGGCTGAGCCGGCACCCCCGGCCCCACCATCCGACTTTGCGCCGCCCTCGGCCGAGCCGACGCCCCCGGGGCCCTGATCACGAGCTTCCCCTGAAATCCTTACGCAAACCCGGCCCTCCCCCGGCCGGGTTTTTCTTGGCTTCGCGGCCTTGTCCTACCAGCCCCCACCACCACCGCCGCCGGATCCACCGCCGGATCCACCGCCACCGCCGCCGGATCCGCCGCCGCCACCAGCGCCGCCACCGGACGACGGTGCGATGGCCGAGGAGGCGAGGTTGCCGGTGAAACTTCCGGACAGGTCGCTCACCATCCCGCCGACCCCCCCGCTGGTCCCCCCCGAACTGCCCGAGTAATAGCTCGGGCTGTAACTGCTGCCTCCCGGTGCTCTCACCGCCGCCTGCAAAATTCCATCGAACTTTTCCGCCCATTGCTGTTCGCATCCAAGGGCCAGGGCGTAGGGAAGAAAGCGCTCAAAAAGCTCCGGGGTCTTCTCCGGAGGGTTCGCCAGGTTGAGCCGCTCCTCTTCCGCCACGCTCAGGTAGTGCCGGAACCCTTCAATCTGGTCCATCACCCATCGACCCAGGCCCGTCGGGGCCTTCATCCGGTGGATAAAGATAAGATTCAGCGCATACACAATCATGCAGAGGATGAGGGATCGCGGCGCCCCGTCCTCATGGCCCAACTGAGCAACTACGGCAACCACTGCTATCACAATCATAAACACTAGTATTGTTACTACGGCCTCCTTTCCTCGCCAGGAGACGAGAAACACCAGACATCCCATGAACCCAAGCCCTCCCATCAATAGTCCTGTAAAGAAATCGATCCCCAGGAGGAACAGGATGGTTCCCACCATCGAGAGGATGAGGCCCGGGATACACCAGCCGAGGTTGAGCTTGAAATGCACTTTCCTCGCCTGGGAGGCGAGAAGCTTACGGTGCGCCTCGCGAGCTTCCCCGAAGCACACGTGATTTTCATCCGAGAGTTCCAACCATAAATTCCCTTCCAAGAGCCTCCTCTTGAGTCGGGATTCGTCAGTGGTAAGCGCGCCCGGAAGAGGTGAGGCTCCTCCGGAGGGAGGTGGCGGAGGCTTGGGCGTTCCCCGTAACATATAAGTGTCTCCGCTCTTCCTGATGACCGCGACCCCCTTGGCCGCCAGCCCGATCACCCCGGCGCTGAAGCAGGTATCGTCATAGCCCATGCGATCAATGTAACGCACCGCGGAAGCCGAGAGTCCCTTGGGAGGACCGTAGAGCGGGATGATGGTCCCCTTC
>DLRK01000125.1 GCA_002501065.1 Akkermansiaceae bacterium UBA7890 | reverse complement strand
AAATTCCCACTGAGCTTCCGTAGGCAATCTTAATCCGTAGAACTCGGCAAAAGCATGTGCGCCCCACCAGCGGATGAATGTTACCGGCCAATTGGAGACCTCAGCCCGGGTTGGCAGGTTCTGCGCTGCCGAAGGATTGTTCACAGTCCAACCTTCCAGTTCATTGGAGAAATTCTCTCCGGCTCCCGCCCAATCGTCAAAGTCATTACGCCTGCTTCCTGTCGGTCGCCTCGGTATCGTGCCATAGTCGTAGTAGTTGCAGATGTCCAACCAGTGGCAATCCGTCGGGTCATGCGGGTCCTTGACGTAGAAGATCCCGTTTTCACTGTCGAATTCGATATAGGAGATGTTCAGTGGGTTTTCTGGTTCCACGTCTCCGGTAAACGGGTTGTTGTCACGGTCCGCGTTATCGTGGTCCTTGAGAACACGGGTTCCGTCCAGAGTATGGAGGGTCCTGCCGTTATATGTTGAGATCGGGGTTCCCTGAACAATACGTTTCCCCTCATCAGGCCCTCGGCCACCAGTGACAATTCGAATGAGTCCGGCTGCATATGCTGCGTTCAAAAACTCGGTGTATTGCATGTTGGTGACCTCTGTTTCGCCCATCCAGTATGGACTGAGAGTGACCTGATGTTCCGGGGCGTCCGTTCTCTGTGCGGGGGATCCTGTCAAGCTGCTGCTGCCCATGATAAAGGTTCCACCCGGGATCTTTTTCATGGCGATGCTGTCCGGGATGGCTTCCGCATTCATGCCGGGCCATGGAAAAAGTGCGACCGCCAGGCATCCCACCACTGCTTTGCTCATCTGTGAACTTTGACTCATCCCGGGATGCTTTATAGGAGCCCAGGGTGATCATCACCAGAGCATAATACCTGCCACCGATGCCGCCAGGCCATGGACAGCAGGATCGCAGCGGATGACTGAGGGGAATCCCCTTTTCCGTCACCGCTCCGCAACGGGGCCGACGGGTGGTGGCAGGTTTCGCCCCTCCTCCCGCGGCTTTTCAGACTCCCACAAATCCCATCACAAAAAGCGGTTTTCCCGTAGTTTGATTGCCCAAGGTAATGAGCTCAGTATCTTGCGAAACCTGCGGGCCAGCTGCCGGCCCAGCCCATCCAATGATGCAGTCACCATGAACAACCACCTGCCAGGCGGACATTTCCCGCCACGCATGACAAGAATGATCGTCCTCTGCGGCCTTCTCTCCGCAATCCCCGGGGCCCTCCCGGGCAAGCCGCTGGAGATCGGAACGCAGAACCAGATCTTTATCGACGGCCGTTTCCTCGCCGAACAGAGCAACGTTCGGATCGTGGTGCAACAGCCCCGCAAGACCGGTGAGATGATGGCCTTTGTCTCTGCTGAGTATCTCCAGGTCATGGAATATGACGGAGTGTTCAAATACTTTACGCTGGTCTCCCAAGATGGTTCCAAGTGGGAAAAAACAACCAATAATAACCCCAAGGGTGATTTCAAGTACGGCATCTACTGGAGTGTCCCGGAGCGTCCCAATGGGGTTGTCTTCAAGGATCCCAAGGCGCCCCCCGAAGAGCGCTACAAGGTAGTCTCGGGGATGCAGAACAGGATTTATGCCACCGCGGATGGAAGTAAATGGAAAACACTGAAGCCGCACCCCTTCCCTCAGCACATCAGCTTCCCACGCGGGATGGACAGTCAGAACGTCTGCTTCTTCGACGAAAAGCACGGATGCTACGTGGCCTACGTTCGTGCCAATATGGAGCATGAACCCCCTCCGCAACACAAGGAGTACTTCAAGAACTCACGCTTTCATCACCAGAACAATCATCTCCGCTGCGTACGTCGCTGCACCTCCAGGGATCTGAAAAGCTTCACGGCGGGAGAAATCGTGCTGGCTCCCGATGGGAATGATCCCATCATGGACGGCGTGGGAGTGGGCGACTTCTACATGCCGCAGGTGATCAAGTATCCCCATGCTCAGGATGCCTACGTCATGTTCCCCAACCGCTATCTCCACTACCAGCAGTGGTTCATGGCGGAGGACCTGAGCCATCTTCCGACCAATAAACCCAACGAAGTTCTCAACGACGGACCCATCGACATCGGATTTGCAGCCAGTCGGGATGGCATCAAGTGGGAGCGCTACGATCGCAAGCCTCTCGTTCCGCTGGGCCGGAAAGGACAGTTCGACTGGGGAGGCCTTTATCCGGTTCGCGGTCTTATCGTGAAAGGTGAGGAGATGTGGCTTTACTACGTCGCCTCCGCCGATCACGGACTGCCTTTGCCGATCAAGGGCCGTGAGAAGGGCAAAGTCCTTTCGCGGGTGATTTTTCGCAAGGATGGATTCACGGCCCTGGAGGCGAATTATCCACGCGGCGAATTCACCACTCCTGTGCTGCGGTTTTCAGGCAATAGCCTGCATCTCAACGTAGAGACTTCTTCTCTGGGTCTGGTCCGGGTCGAGATTCAGGATGCGGACGGAAAGCCGCTTCCCGGATTCGCCCTCAGCGATTGCGACCGGATTCACACGACCAATACGACCGATGCGATCGTTAATTGGCGAAGGGGCCAGAGCTGTATCCGCAGCCTTGCAGGAAAGTCCGTCCGGTTTCGGTTCGAATTGATGTACGGCGCCAAGCTCTACGCGTTCGGCACGCAGGCAGCTTCCCCGGATCTTCCCTCAAAGTCGCCCCCGGGAAAGGAACAGTCCAACTGAGCAAGTTGGGGCGTGTCTTGCCCTCCGTCCGGCCATTGAAATCGGACCCGGAAGGCAGCAACTCATCCCCTCTTACCGGGAGTCGTTCCCATCACGGGCGTTTTCATCTCTCTCTGCGGCCACATATTCCAGGATCCGGATGAAAGAGCGCCCACGATTATTCATCTTGGGGTGCAGGCGCTCCTTTTCCTTCCAGAGCGCCCCGAGACGCGCCCGTTGAGCGGGCTTCATCCCCGCCATCCGCCTGTCGACGTAGTCCTGGTGCGTGGCACCCTTGTAGGCGGCCGGGAGTTCATGGGTTTCCAGCCTGGTGAGCAACTCCTCCGTAGTCTCTTCCACTCCCCAGGTTGGTGCGTCTGCCAGGACGCTGGCATTAATCCGCAGCAGTTCTTTTTTCAGGCGCTCCGCAACTTCCGGTTTCCTCTTTGAGAGATCGGTTCTTTGGAGGGGATCACTTGCGAGGTCATACAGTTCAAACTTCCTGAATCCCCCTGATCCTGCCTTGATGGAGGAAGTCCAGGACTCCTGAAACTGGTGCAGGCGGACAAACTCGTTGCGCAATTTCTCCGTGGAGCGGGTCTTGAAGCTGCTGTTGAAGAGCAGGGAAAAGAGTTCGGATCTCTCGAGCTTTCGGCCCCTTTCCTTCTCTGCCAGGGGCCGGATCCGTGCAACGAGCTGTTCGATCCTTTTCGTGTCTTTCTCAAACTCCTGCACCCGGTACCCCATCAGGGTGTAATCCCCATCCCGCAGGGACACGCTGGGTTGTCCCGTGGGCCAGTTCCAGAACAGGGGCTGGGACCGCTTGAAGGAACCGGTCTTCCTGAGAAGGGGGGACAGATCCGCTCCGTCAAGATGAACTCCCCGCGGGCGGGCGATCCGGAGAAGTCCGCACAGGGTGGGAAGGAGGTCGACGGAACCGGCAGGCTCATCTTCCACGCGTTGACCGGGAACTCCCTTGGGCCAGAAGAATATTCCCGGCGTGCGTAGTCCTCCCTGGAATTGAGACCCCTTGTTCCCCCGGAGCCCGCCATTGCGATCCGACCGGTAGCTGCCGTGGTCGGAGGTATAGACGATCAAGGTGTTATCCAGTTCCCCGAGATCCTCAAGTTTTGTCACCAGGCGCGCAATGGCCCGGTCGGTATTCTCAATCGTCGCGGAATAGATTGCGGCGGGGTCATCCAGCGCACCATAACGCGAAACGATCTCGTCCGGGGCCGCGATCGGGGCATGGGGTTCCTGGAACCAGATATTGAGGAAAAACGGGGCATCCTTACTTCGCTCTCTCTCCAGCCATGTGATCGCCTCATCCGCGAGGATCTGACAGGCATACCCTTCAAGCTCTCCAACCCGCTTGCCATTCCGGTAAAAGTTCGAGGGGTTCCGGTGACTCGGGCCGGCGTTATTATCGGTGGCGAACCAGTAGTCAAAGCCGTGATCGTTCAGGGTCGGCTTGTCCCTTCCCCGGAACGGAGCGCCCACGTGCCATTTGCCGAGATGAACGGTCTGGTATCCCCGGGACTTGAGAACCTCCGCGATGGTAACCTCGCGTTCAAGAAGATGCATGTCGTGTTCGTGATCCTGGATCACGGTGTAAACTCCCGTTCGCAGGTGCTGTCGCCCGGTGAGGAACGTGGCACGAGAGGGTGAACAGACCGGGGCCCCGGCATGAAAGTTCGTGAACCGCACCCCTCGTGCGGCAAGGGAATCGAGTGCCGGTGTTTTTACCGGTCCTCCATAGCAGCCAATGTCCTGAGAGCCCAGGTCATCCGCGAGCAGGAAAATGACATTGGGACGGTTCGCCGCGGGAGTGGACTCCAGCAGGACCTTTACCCGGGGGCTCTCCCTGAGATAGCGACGGTGGTCCAGCGTCAGATTCACGTTGTATGGAGCATGGACTTTCTCGAAATGCCCGGGCCTGATGAAATAACTAGTCAGGTTCGCAGGACGTTTTCCCTTGTCGTCAACAAGAGAGGGGTCCGCACCCGCCCCCAGCAGCATGGCGCAGATCTCAAGGCGCCCCATGTGAGCAGCCCGGTGAAGGGCTGTTTCCCCATGCTTGGTTCGAATATTCGGATCCGCTCCCCGCCGGAGCAGTTCCCCGAGAAGTTTCGTCCTTCCGTAGTGGGCCGCAATGATCAGGGGCGGCCGCTCCTTCTCGAAGTGTTCATGCGGCATGTTGAGATCCGCGCCGGCGTCCATCACGATACCCGCTTCCTCCGGATGGTCGTTGATGAGTGCTGAGTTCAGGATGGTGGTCAGGAGATAATCCGGTTCCTTCCGGTAGCGCTCGACGGCCTCCTCCCTGGATTCCACAAAGAAGATGAACTCGTTGCTGAGATAGCTGTCCGGGTTCTGCACCTGCAGCATGCGCAGGCCCCGGGCGGGAAGGGTCTCCAACCGGATCTCAACGAGATCCTTGCCGGCCTCCCTGATCGTCCCGGCAACCTTCCTGCCATCGACAAGCAGGGTGACGCCCTCCTGGAGGTAGAGCGCGCTGACCACCATGCCCGGACGCTTCTCGTTGATGCGGGGAAAGAGCTGGGCTCCACGTTGCTTGTGCAGCACTCCGGCGGTCCAGATGGCCGGGGGTGCCGAATTCACATCGACACCATGACACCCCGTGAACGTACCGGTAAACTCTCCCTCGACCGCATGATCGATGAGCTGTTTGCGGCTCAGGACAAGATCACCTCCCGACGTCCGGTATTGGCCGTTATCGAAATGGAACCTGATGTCCCGGCTCCCGCCATCCCGGCGGAACCGGCCACTGACCTGCAGGACGATACTTTTCTCCTCCGCGCTGCTCTCCAGGGCTCGAATCAGGTCGAGGGTCACAGGATCCCTGGCCGTGGCCTGACTGAGTGTGGCCTGCCGGCCAAAGGCTCCCGAGAACCCCATGCTGGACTCCTTGAACATGTCCAGCACCGGCCAGAGCCTCCCATGCTCGCCCATGGCCATCATGCGTTTCCAGACCTTCTCCTCCGGAAATCCTTCCTCGGCAACCTGCTTCACCCCGCCTAGAGCAATGACACTGTTCCTGCCCTGGGCCTGGGTGATGTAACGGTCAAGGGCCCCGCGGAAGCTGGGCACATTCATCGATTCCTGGTCGGTGGCCAGATAGGGCAGCGTATGGCAACTGCCACAGACGCTGGTGTTGAGATTCTTGCGGTCCCGGGCCCCCGTGATGTGAAAACGCTCGAAGCCCGTCAGGGCCTGCTCCGACAGCTGATCGGTATAGGCGCGACCACGTGTCGGCATGTGGGAAAGGTTGAGCAGGAATACGGCCATGGCATCCCGCTCGGTCTTGCCGAGATAACCCTTCTTCCCTTCATCGTTTGCGACGTCGTTGCCGTAACCCAGCATCGTGCTGCCCATCGAGCCATCGATGACATGACGCACCGCGCTCTCGGGCTTGTTGATGTCGGAATTGGGCGGCAGTCGTTCCTTGGAAGCGGCGTTCCGCCCCCCGTAGGGATCTCCCGGCACTCCATCCCAGTGATAGGGGGCAGTCCCCCGCAATCCCCGCAGGGTCTGGGAAAGGCGGGGTTCGACCTGGTCGGCTCCCACCAGATGCGGCGTATCGAGGACCCACAACAGTTGATCGGTGTGTCCGTCAGCATGGCAACTGGCACAGGAGAAGGTTCCGCTCGAGGAAGCGCGAGCCGTGTTGAACGCGATGCGTCCCTCCCTGTAAATCGGCAGGGTTGGATCGCTCAAGGCGATCGTCTCCACGACCCCGGGCTGCCCGGTCGCGGGGATCTCGACCTTGGAAACAGTGTTCGCAACCGCATTCAGGACCCAGGCCACGCCTGCCCTGCCCTTCGAATCCTCCTCCAGGGCCACTCCACGCGGAACCGCCCCCACCCTCACCCGACCGAGGATCTCTCCGGTCTCCGCCCCAAGGAGGAGGAGGTGATCGGAGCCTGCCGCGGTGAGGAAGAGAACCTCCCCGTCACCACTGACCTTGATGCCGAAGGGCGTTGCCACCGCCCTGCGGCGGGGGGGGCGCTCGGGAGGCAGGGGATTGAGATGGTAGAAGCCTGCCTCGCCGTCGGCCGACACTCTCGTCACCCGGTTCAGGTAGGGACGGTTCTGCAGCTCCTTCAGTCCGTGCTTCTTCGTCCCCGCCCTGCCATTGACATGGTTCCGGGCATCGGTGTTGGCAATGAAGACGGTCCCGGCCGCATCAACCGCCAACCCAAAGAGGGACGTCCCCAGGGTCTTGACCGTAGACACCAGTTCGTCAGTTCGCGTATCGAAGATGAAGAGGTCGCGGTCCGGAATTTTCGGCTGCTTCACCACGTCCACCGTGAATCCGGCTGAATCAAACGAGCCGGCCAGTTTCTTCGCATCGAAAGTGACAAGCTTTCCATCCATCTCCTCCGCCTTTCCCCCGGAGAGCTGGGTCTGGTTGTTGGACTCGAACGGGATGACATAGAGTTTGCCATTTCTGACCGTAATGGCCCGGGGTTCCTGGGCCGGGATCCTCAGATACTTCACGACCCGGCGGGATCCGACATCAACAACTGCAATCCGGTTACTGGAGGAAAGCGCGACATAGGCCTTCTCATTGTCTGCAAAGGCTATTCCGACAGGCTCGTCAAAACGAGTCGCCTTCCGGTCGAGGTCGATGTCCTGGATCGTCGCAACAACCGAGAGATAGCTTGCACTCTGCGAATCGTTGTCGATCACGCTCACGGAATCCGAGATGTGATTGGAAACCCAGATTTCCTTCCCATCCGGTCTCACGATCACCGAAACCGGATCGATTCCGGTGGGGATGCGGGCGGTTATTTTCGCCGTGCCGGCATCGAGGACATCCAGGGTATCCGACGGCGTGTTGACCGCGAACACCTTGTCGCCGTAACAGGCAATAGGATCAGAATGAGGACTGAGGAGGGTGGGATGTC
>DLRK01000109.1 GCA_002501065.1 Akkermansiaceae bacterium UBA7890 | reverse complement strand
CCCACAGATTCCAATTGGGATAGTTTATTGCGCACCTAAAATAGTCGATCTTTCGTGGCGACGGGCCTAAACTGACCGTCGCCCTCATGAAGAGTCACATTTCATATTTGACCTCAACGGCCTGTCTCGTATTGCAGGCGTTGCTCTTTTTTTTCCCAGCGCCGGTTTACAGCGTGGAGCAAGCTAAGTTCTCCCCGCATACCTTTACGCTTCCTGATAGCTATGCCTTGAAACGTGTTGCCGCCCCCCCATTGGTGCAGCGCCCCATCCACATGTATTTCGACGTGGATGGCTCGCTCTACGTCACCGACAGCTCGGGGAACACGGACAAGGCTCCGAAACAACTCAGGAACCCAAGGCACCGGGTGCTACGCTTGGTCGACCGGGACGGCGATGGTGTCTTTGATCAATCGACTGTCTTTGCCGAGCGCCTGCCTTTTCCCGAAGGCATCCTCGTACATCAGGGCGCGGTTTATGTGGGGGCTCCTCCGCACATCTGGAAACTTCGCGATACAAATGGTGATCACAAGGCCGATGAGCGAACTGTCTGGTTCGACGGTGGATCCATCGAAGGTTGCGGCAACGATATGCATGGGCCTTACGTCGGTCCGGACGGATATTTCTACTGGTGCAAGGGAGCTTTTGCTCCGCAGAGCCACGTGCTTGGCAATGGGAGGACGTTCAAGTCGAGTGCCGCCCATATCTATCGCGCCAGGCCCGATGGTAGTCAGCTCGAAGTGGTCATCACCGGGGGGATGAACAACCCTGTTGGGTTGACCTTTAGTGACGCCGGGGAGCGCTTTTTGAGCGGCACCTTCTTTGATTTGTCCAAGCCCGGCAGGCGTGACGGTATTTTGCACGCGGTGTATGGCGGAATGTACGGCAGGAAAAACGGCCGTGTTCTTTCACCGCACCCAAGTTCGGGAGGCTTGCTTCCGATCCTTACCCAGATGGGCCCCTCGGCTTCTTCGGGAATCGTGATGCCCAAAAGTGATGCGCTGGGCATGAGGGGTGATCTGCTTTGCTCCGATTTCAACTTGCGACGCCTGTCCAGGCACAGGTTGTCCCGATCCGGATCAACCTATTCGGCCGAGACGAGCGTCTTTCTTGAGAGTGATCAGACTGACTTTCATCCCACCGACGTGATTGAGGATGCTGATGGCAGTTTGCTGGTGGCCGATACCGGCAGTTGGTACATGATCTGTTGCCCGACCTCCAAGGTCGCCAAGCCCGACATCCTGGGAGCAATCTATCGGATTCAAAGAAAGAACGCAGCCTCTCCCAAGGATCCCCGCGGCTTGGAACTGGATTGGACGAAGCCTCAAGTCGATTGGCTGACCGATGAGCGGCCCGTTGTGGTCAAGCGGTCAATCGATGCCCTGGCCAGGGAGGCAAACATCGAGGAACTGCGTTCGGCTAAAGCCCTTATTCCTGCCCTCTGGGTGCTTCACCGCATTTCCGGAAAGGAGGCACGGGATGCAGTTCGGGGTTTTCTCACTGGTGATAGTCCGGATACCCGGATGGCTGCCATTCACAGCGTGGGGCTTTGGCGTGATTCGGAGTCGGTGGAACCATTGATCGAGCTCCTTGCTTCCGATGATGCCCGGCTGCGTCGATTGTCCGCCATGGCCTTGGGTAGAATAGGCGATCGCAGGGCTGTTGAACCTTTGCTCGCCGCAGGCTTGGCGAAAATGGATCCATTTTTGAAGCACGCCATCATTTATGCCCTTTATGAGATAGGAGATGAAGAGAGCCTTCCCGGTGATCATCCGATGACAAAACAGGTTGGGCTCATGCATCAGGTCGACAAGCGTAACCCTTCACCGCACCTCATGCCTGAAATTCAACTGGCTGATGCCGTGGAACCGGATCCGGCCAAGGAGGCCCGTCAACGAAAACGCCTCGATCAGATTGCCGGTTTTCTGCCCAAGGGAGATCCTGTTCAAGGTGGGAAACTTTTTCACGATGCGACCAAGTCATTGTGTATCACCTGTCACGTGAAGGGGGACAAGGGGGTGAATTTTGGACCGGACCTTACCCGGATCGGGGACATCCGCAGCGAACGGGACTTGCTTGAGGCAATTGTGTACCCCAGTTCCACCATCGCCCGTTACTACGAGCTCTTGATGGTGCAGAATAAAAAGGGTGAATCAGCGGGGCTGTTGCGCAGGGATACCCTCGACGAAATCGTCCTCGGGCCGGCTCCGGGAGTGGAGCAAGCCATCCCTATAAGGGAAATCAAGGGAGCCAAGTATTCCAATGTTTCCCTGATGCCCGAGGTTTTCGACAAGCTCTTGAAACCGGAGCAAATCGCCGACTTGGTGGCCTTTCTCAAAGAGGCAAAGGGGCCGGGTGCGTCAGTTCCGGCCAAGGACCTCCCGCCTCATCATGCGATCAACCTGCCCGGTCTGCATGCCTATGCCCAAAAGAGTATTGCCGCGGGCGAGGAGATTGAGCTGCGCGTTAGTAGTGCTGTTCCCTACGATTTGTCCGTCGTGCAACTGGGCCCGGACCCGGAGAATCGGGACAAGGATCCGGTACTGAAGACCTTTCGCGTCGAAAAACCGAGTATCCAGCCTATTCATCCGGGTTCCTACCTGCACGTGGCCAAGGCGCTGCCGGTTGAGCGACGCCTCTCTCAGTTGACTTTGGAATGCTGGATTCGCCCGTTCCAATTGACCGGTTGGCAG
>DLRK01000155.1 GCA_002501065.1 Akkermansiaceae bacterium UBA7890 | reverse complement strand
CTTGTGATGAAGTGGAAACTCATGGAGTAGCGAATCCGTTTTCCGCAGGGCGAGTGGAAATTCAGCCGCCCCGGTTCGCTCGTCGCACCGGGCCTGCACCGCGAGACATCTCCGCTGCGAGCGATCCTGCAATCCGCAATATGTCCTAACGTTGCGGCCGGCGCATGGTGGCGAACCGGTATTTCATGACCGCATCCGCGATGGCACTGGCGATCGTGCGCTGATAGGTCGTGTTGGCTATGAGACGGGCCTCGTAGGAGTGGCTCATGAATCCGCCTTCCAGGAGGATGGCAGGATGCCTGACCCCGGTGAGAACACTGAAGCGGGCGCGCCGGATTCCTCGATCGGGTCGTTCGGTCTTGAGCAGGCAGGTGCTATGCACGGCAGTGGCCAGGGCGATGTTGGCGGAATCCTGGGTGTTGCCATCGCGGAGTTTGTTGTCATCCAGGCGCGGCCCGCGTCCATAGTGGGCCACCCCGGCGGGAGAGAGGGTAAAGGTTTCGATGCCCTGGGCGCGTCCACGGCCTCCGGAATTGAAGTGGATGCTGATGAAGATCGCATTCTGGAAGCGGTTGGCGAGATCGACACGTTCCGTGAGGGAAAGGGTGCGGTCGGAGTTCCGGGTCATGATCACCTTGAAGCGGCGAACCTCAAGTTGCTGTTTCAGGATACGGGCGACGGCAAGATTGTAGTTGGCCTCTTTTCCGTGTTGATTGACTGCCCCCGGGTCGTTGCCGCCGTGACCGGGATCGATGATGACGGTGTCGAAGGGATTGGAAGTCTTGATGTAGGAAGGGCGCAGGACGGGATCGACCAATTTACCCAGGTCGATACGGGAGACGAGGTAGCGTCCCTGGTGAGGAATGACCTTGAAGCTGAACACGAACTTCACGTTGTTCATGAAGACTTCCTGTCCGCCAATGCTGAACCTGATCTTGACGGCCCGGTTCTCTAGTTCAAGGAACGAGCCGTTCACCTTCATGGACTGGAATTTGTAGAAGTCCCTGATGCTGCGGACAGTGACGTAGTCGCGGCCGTCATGCCGCACCGGCTCCCAGCCAGCAGCGGAGGCTGTTAGTGCAGGGAACAGCAGTCCGCCCAGGAGAAGCAGAAGGGATCTACGGAAGGATCGGGAAACGAAACTCATTGACGGGGGTGACCGCTGGAGAATACACGCCGTAATCGGCCGGTTTTGCGGGTCTTTGGGAATAAGATTGGCCTGAAAGGGAGACTCTCGCAATTAGAAAGCTTCTCGACACTGGAGCCCCGCGCTTTTACGGCTCCCTGCGATGTGATTGCGGAAGTTGCCGGAAAATACCGTGCACAGTGGGGCGAGGGGCCACTCTGGTGGCAGGGATGCCTCTATTACGTTGATATTGAAGGATGCAGGGTGCTCGCGTTTGACCCACATTCGGGGGAGGAGAGATTGTGGGAGACTGGAGAAAGGGTCGGTACGGTGGTGCCCCGCCGGAACGGGGGACTTGTGATGGCGGGAGACTCAGGTTTCGCCTTTCTCGATCCGGGGAGTGGTCTCCTGACTCCGCTGGGGGATCCTGAAGCTGACAAGCCCGGGAACCGGTTCAATGATGGAAAATGTTCGCCTGATGGACGTTTCTTTGCGGGTTCGATCAGCCTGGCGAGGAAGCAGGGCGACGCCGCATTCTATCGACTCGATCCCGATCGACAGATCAAGAAGATCTTCGGGGGAGTGACTAATTCAAACGGGGTGGTGTGGACCGGGAATGGAGACACCATGTTCTATATCGACACGCCACGTCTCGCCGTTCTGGCATTCGACTATGATGCGGATACGGGCCAACTGCACAACAGGCGTGAGGCATTTTCAACCTGTGAACGGGTGCCCGGTGTTCCGGATGGCATGGCAATTGATGCTGAGGGTCATCTGTGGATCGCCTTTTGCCATGGAGGTTGCGTAGTGTGTTTTGATCAGAACGGCAAGGAGTTTGAGCGTCTCATCCTGCCCTGTCGCGAAGTGACCGCGCCGGCCTTTGGGGGAGAAGACCTCGGCGATCTTTACCTGACCACGGGCCAACCTCATGAGGAGGTAGAGGAAGAGGCGGGTCGCTTGTTCGTATTTCCCTCAGTGGGAACCCGGGGACTGCCTGTCAGTGCCTTTGCCGGTTGACTGGGAGTTACTGCGGCAGGGGGAGTTCCATCACGATGGGGCGATGATCGGAGGCGAGGCGCTCATCGAGCACGTGGGTGAGCGGCGGAGTTCCAAAGACGATTCCCCGCGTCATGAAGTAATCGATCTCGACCCTGGGGGACGGAGAGGGGAAGGTCTTGGCGCCGTTTTTCTTGGCAAGAATGGTGAAGCCCGAGGCCTTGAGCTTTGCCAGCGATCCCGCCTCCGGTTCGGCATTGAAGTCGCCCGCCAGGATGACGGGATGCTTGCGTCCGGTAAGGCCCATTATGAGGTCGTTTACCTGCGCTACCCGGAAGGGTTCCCGGGTCCAGTCGTTGTGAATACTGACAAAGGAGAGGAGCGGACCGGAAGGAGTTGGGCGCACCATGACTTCCAGTGCACAGCGTGGTTCCGCGCCGGGGGCGAGTTGATGTCGAACAGATTTCTGGACGGGAAAGCGGGAGAGGATCGCAAGCCCGTATTGGCCTCCCTGGAAGTCCATGAATTTCCCGAACCGATGATGCATGCCGAGAAGGTTTCCCAGGGTTGCGGCCTGATTGACTTTTCCGGATCGAGTACAGGTGTGATCGATTTCCTGAAGGGCCACCAGGTCCGGCTTGATCTTGCGGAGTACTGATGCGATTCGCTTCAGGTTCACCTTGCTGTCCATGCCACGGCCGTGCTTGATGTTGTAGGAAACCAGTCGGATCGTGGTGGTCTCTGTCGCCTGGAGAGAGGGGTTGCCGGTGAGGAAGGCACAGGCGACGAGAAAGAGACTGGTCAAAAAACGGAACATGTGGCGATCGTTCACTTTGGATCCCTGCTCTACACCTGTGTCTCTGTTCCCGGGAAGATTTTCTCGATTTCAATGTCATCGCCGAAGAGGCGATCAAAGGAATCGTCCTTCGGGCCAGGGTCGGGGAAGAGACCGGATCCGTTTCCGGCGATGAAGTCCGGTTGCCTGACTCTGGGGGGCGGCAGGGCCCCCTTCTCTTCTCCCAGGCGAATGGGAATGAGTTCATGGGGTTCTTCCTCGACCCTGTGCCGGGGAAGAATGGTGCGATCTCCACCATTGCCGGTGTGGGTGATGCGAATGGGTTGGGTGTCCACTGATTCGAGTTCCTCGTTGGAGCATTCCTCCGTATATGGGTTGTCGAGGCAACGATCCTGGTTCTGCACTGGTTTCCGGTCGGTTTCCGCCGAAGTGGGATTCATCTTGGCCTCCTCCCCGTGCATTTTCTTTCCCCGGGGTGCGGCTGCAACTGCATGGCATGTCTCATCGAGGAGGAGCAATTGTTCGGGTTGCCCGGATGCCGGGTTTGCCGCGCAGGGCTCCAATTCGAATTTCGGGAAGAACTCATCTCGTGCGGGGACCGCAGAGGAGAATGGGATCTCCTGTGCAGGAGCTACGGAGTGCGGACCGGGGACAACATTCTTCTTCGAGCAGATCGGGCAATTGAACCGCTTGCCCGCGAATCCAACCGGGCTGGAGAATTTCTGCTCACAGTGACCGCAGAAGAACTTGAAGATTTCCCCGTCTCCGGGATGCAGAACCTTGCCAGACTCTTCGGATGCACTGGTGGGGATCGGGATCCCGATAAGACACGAAGAACAGGCGATGCGGTTGTCGGGTGGTCCATTCAGGATTTTCCCGCAGGTGGAGCAGAAGAAGTTGATGGTGACGGATTCCCCGGTCGTAGCGTCCATGAGCAAGGAGGGCTGGATTATGTGGTCGGCATCCGAGGGATGCGGACCGGGCTCCAAGGGTGGCAGTTGAGCAGTCACCACCTATCAGGTCGCCGGAGTATTAACAGAATATTAACATTGCTTAGGGCTGCTTAAATAAGAACCGGGAATGACTGATGTACAGGTTGCATGTTGAAGGCAGGGATTCCTTCGGGGGAATCCCGAAAAGGGGAGAGAGAAAAAGGGACTGTCGTCCGTGTCGCCTAACCGAAGTCGTAGGCGTCCATGTCAAAGACAATGGTAACCTCTTCCGGGAGCGTGGTGGCGGCGAGGACCTTTTGCACGTGCCTGGAGAGGGTGCGCGGGTTGGTCGATTTAAGGAGGAGTTGGAAACGGAAGAGGCCATGCGCCTTGGGAGTGGGGGCCGGATTGGGCACTCCGAGTTCGATGCCGGAGGGAAGGTCTTTGGAGAGGCGCTGGTGGAGATTTTGCAGGGTGAACTCGGCCAGACGTTCGTGACTGCACTTGCTGGTGAGAAGGGCAGCGTGACTGAAGGGGGGGAAATCGAACTGGCGACGGAAATCAAATTCCTGGTCAGCGAATCCCTCGTAGTCGTGATGGCGCGCGAACTGAACGGAGGGAGAATGGGGAGTGAAGGTCTGGATCACCACTTCGCCCTCCATCTCGCCACGCCCGGAACGGCCCGCCACCTGGGTGAGCAGTTGAAAGGTGCGCTCACCAGCCCTGAAGTCGGGGGCATGAAGTGAAAGGTCAGCGTTGAGGATGCCCGCCAGGGTGACGTTGGGAAAGTCGAGCCCCTTGGCGATCATCTGGGTGCCAAGGAGGATGTCGATCCTGCAGGCACGGAAATCCCGCAGGATGTCGCGCACCGCATTCTTTTTGCGGGCGGTATCAGCATCCAGGCGAGCCAGCCGGGAGCGTGGAAATACTTTGCGAAGAACTTCTTCAACTTTCTGCGTTCCGTAGCCCTGGAGGAGGATGGAGCGGTCCTGGCATTTGGGGCAGGCGCGGGGGACGATGGACTGGTATCCGCAGAGGTGACAGATCAACCGTTCTTCGGTCCGGTGGTAGGTGAGGGGCACGGTGCAATGCTGGCATTCGCAAACGTGACCACAGCTGGGACACTGGAGAGAGCGGGCGAAGCCGCGGCGGTTGAGAAAGAGGATGACCTGCTGTCCTTCTTCCAGTTTCTTCTCCATGTCCATGCGGAGGCGATCAGAGAGGATGGTGGGACCGCCCTTGTGTTTGCGCGTCTCGGTTCGCATATCCACGATACGGATGAGCGGCAGGGATTGGCCGTCTGCGCGTTCGGGCAGGCCCACCAGGTCGTATTTGCCGGATTGAGCATTCTGAAAGGACTCCAGGGACGGAGTGGCCGACCCGAGGATCACGGGGCAGCGTTCCAGATGGGCACGCACCACTGCCAGGTCGCGGCCCTGATATTTGGGCGGATTTTCCTGCTTGTAGGTATTCTCGTGTTCCTCATCGACGATGATGAGGCCTGGTCTGGGCAGGGGAGCGAAGATAGCGGAGCGTGCGCCGACGACCACTTTCGCTTCTCCCTTCCGAATGCGGTGCCACTCGTCGAAGCGCTCGCCTTGCGAGAGATGCGAGTGCAGTACGGCGACCTGGTCCTGCAAGGCGGAGAAGCGCGATTTGAAATGCTGAACGGTCTGGGGGGTGAGAGCGATCTCGGGGACGAGGACAAGGACAGATTTTCCGCGGTCCAGACAGTGCTGGGCGGCCTGGAGATATACTTCGGTTTTCCCCGACCCGGTGACCCCGTGCAGAAGGATGGGTTTCGGGGAGGAGGCCGGGTCTTCAGTTCCGGTTTTACGGTCGAGGGAGGCATCGATGGCATGACAGATGGCTTTGTAGGCAGCACCTTGTCCCTCATTGAGCTTGTGGGGTTTGCTCTCCAGGAATTCATCCCCGGCATCGGGATCGCGGCGGACTTCCTCGTTCCTCACCGTGATGTAGCCAGCTTCCTGGAGGGATTTTACGCTGGGGCGCACTGAAGCACCACCCAGCTCAGTGATCGGGATGGGACCGGAATCCTTGAGTAGTTGAAGAATAGCATGCTGACGCGAGGCACGACGGGAGAGTTTTTCGAGGGTCTCCTCGTCGGGAATTTGCACAAGTTCGGCCACCTGGCGTGTTTTGGCGGAGTGTGTCTCCTGGCGCACCGCGCCGGGCAGAAGCGAACGCATGATCTGTTCGAGGGGCGTGCCGTAATAGGTTGCCATCCACTGGGCGAGTTGGATCAGTTTTTCCGTGATCAGTGGTTCGGGGTCGATGAGAGAGTTTATGGGCTTCAGTTCAAAGTCCACGGTCCCGTTCTCTGCGACACTCAGGATGGTGCCAGTGGCCGACTTGTTGCGGAGGGGCACACGCACGCGGCAACCGGGGAGGGCGGTCACCTCCTTCGGGACAGAGTAGTCAAAGATGAGTTCCGAGGGGCCATCGATCAGGACTTTCGCGGCGGTTGGCACAGCAGCACGTTACGCGGAAATGAGGGGCGATCCAACGCTGCAGATGGTATTCCCACGCGGATCCATTCGGTGGACTATCCGGCCTGTTTCTCCACGATTGAGGCATGGCGCCAGGTGCAGCGGAGCACGGGGAAGCAGCCAGCATTTCGGGTCTACGCAGTAGCCGCCTTGCGGGGGAGGTGGGGGAGGACTTTCTCCACCGCAGCATCGGAGGTGATGCCGTGCTTGTCGCGGAGGATGTCGACTTTGCCGTGTTCGACAAATTCGTCCGGCCAGCCCACCCGCTCGACCGGGGTGTCGATTCTGGCGTCGTGGAGGCATTCGATGACGGACGCGCCGAATCCATTCTTGATGACATGGTCCTCGAAGGTGCAGATCACCTTGCAGCGCCTGGCTACATCCAGGATGAGTTCTTTGTCCAGCGGCTTGATGAAACGCGGGTTGACGAGGGCTGCCGAGTAGCCCCGAGCTTCCAGTGTTGCCCTGGCTTCCACGGCGAGATCGTGGACGGCTCCGAGACCGATGAGGGCCACATCGCAACCGTCGTGAATGAGTTCTCCCTTGCCGATCTCAAGGAGGCGGGGTTTCTCCTTGGGTTGAGCCCCTGTGCCCGCGCCACGTGGATAGCGAACGGCGATCGGGCCATTCTCATAGTGCGCCATGGTCCAGAGCATGTCGACGAACTCGTCTTCGTCAATGGGTTGCATGTGCACGATGTTGGGGATGTGGCGCAGGTAGCCGATATCGAAGAGTCCATGGTGAGTCGGTCCATCGTCTCCGGAGAGTCCCCCGCGATCCATGCAGAGTCGGACGGGGAGTTCCTGCAGGGCCATGTCATGTATGATCATGTCGTAGGCCCGTTGCATGAAGGTGGAGTAGATGGCAAGGAAGGGTTTGAGGCCCTGGGTGGCCAGTCCACAGGCGAAGAGGGCGGCGTGTTCCTCAGCGATCCCGACGTCGAAGTAACGTTCCGGGATCTCCTCCTTGAAGATCTCAAGTTTGGTGCCGCCGGGCATGGCGGCAGTGATTGCCACGATTTTCTCGTCCTTCTTCGCCAGGTTGGTGACAGTGCGTCCGAAGACTTCAGAGTAGGATGGCGTGCCGTCCCCGCGGGTGGAACCATCCTCCACGTTGTAGGGGCCGAGCCCATGAAACTTGCCGGGCTTGTCAAGGGCCGGTTTATAGCCTCGTCCCTTTTCAGTGATGATGTGCAGGATGACGGGTTCCTCCTGATCCTTCAGGTAATCAAAAGTTCTGACCAGAAGGGGCAGGTTGTGTCCATCAAGGGGGCCGAAGTAACGCACGCCAAACTTCTCAAAAAGAACGTTGGGAAAGAGGAGGTTCTTGGCACTGCGCTCGATCTTGTGAGCAAGTCGCCGGACACCTGGGCCGACCCTCGAGGCGAAGTCAGCGGCCTTCTGGCGTACGCCTGAATAGGCCTTGTTGGTTTGCAGGGCATTGAAGTACTTGGCGATGGCTCCCACGTTTTTATCGATGGACCACTCGTTGTCGTTGAGGATCACGATGAATCGTTTGGTGGTTCCCTCGATATTGTTGAGTGCTTCCAGAGTCGGGCCACAGGTGAAGGCGGCGTCACCCGCAATTGCGACTACATGCTCCTCACCTCCCTTGAGGTCGCGGGCGGCAGCCATTCCGAGGGCGGCGGAGAGTGCAGTCCCGGCATGGCCGGCGCCGTAGCAATCGTGTTCCGATTCGGTGCGCAGGAGAAATCCATTGAGTCCCTCATACTGGCGGATGGACTCGATCCGACCACCCCGACCGGTCAACATCTTATGGACGTAACCCTGATGGGAGACATCCATTATAAACTTGTCGGCTGGAGTGTTGAAAACGCGGTGGAGCGCGATGGTGAGTTCCACCACTCCGAGGTTGGGTCCGAGGTGGCCGCCGGTGCGGGACAGGGTTCGGATGAGAACTTCACGGATTTCCTCCGCAAGCGGTACCAGCTGGTCGTCATCCAGGGCTTGTAAATCCTCCGGACCGTTGAGATCAGAGAGGAGGGAGGTCTCGGGAGCAGGCCGCGAACTAGAGGAGTCGGATGTCATCGTCGAGGGATTCGGCGGCCGGGGAGCTGTCGGGACTCGGAGAAGCATCATCTTCTTCCGGGGCGGATGCCAGATCCTTTTCAGATGAGTTGCCCACCTCGATCAAATCGATGCGTTCTTTGGCGGAGGAGAGGACCTTCTCACAATGCCGGAGCAGTCCTGCACCTTTCTCGTAGTGAGCCACCAGGTCTTCCAGCGGCAGTTGATCGTTCTCCATGGC
>DLRK01000097.1 GCA_002501065.1 Akkermansiaceae bacterium UBA7890 | reverse complement strand
CCCCAGACCCACGCATCGTAGGGTTTCTCGGGAGCAATGATGGTGGCAAAGAACTGATTGCTCACCCCGGCAAACCCGAGCATGCCGGCGTCGTCGCGAAAAGCGGGTTTCTTGCCTTTCTTGAACCTGACGACCCGGCGTTTCTTGTAGTCTCCGCTCTTGTGATAGAAGAGAGTGATATGGCGTCCCCACTCGCCTTCCCAGAGTGGAGCCGCTATGCCGGCGAAGAGCCCGTAATCGCTTAACTTGACTGAGCTCTCCCCATGGTTCTCCAATACAAGGTCGAGCTTGAGCCGATAGGCCTGACCTTCCACCACCTCTTCTTCCAGCGTCCACTTCTTGCTGATATAGAGATCGCTCTCGGTCTTACCCAGAAAGGAGATGCTGTTTTCCGTATCGAGTTCCTTCTGGTGCTGGTAAACAATGTCGAGGTATTCGTCCACGCCGGTAGTCAGGCGCCCAATGGGATGCTCCCCTTCCTGGTTGAGCCGGACCAGGTTCTCCTTGTCCTGCACGGCGTACTGGCCGCGCATCTCGGCATGCTTGATTCCCCCCCCATGGGTCGTGAAGGTAAAGACGACCTTGCCGGTGCTCAGGGTGGCCGTCTCTTCTGCCACCACCGGCTCGGGTTCGGGTTCCACCGGCGTTACCAACGGTTTCTCTGGTTCTTCAGGCTGGGGGGCACCCTCGGGCCCCTTCTCCTTTTCTTCAGCCGCCTGCGCCTGCTCGGCCTCTTTCCGCTCGCGCTCCTGCTCCAGCAGAGTCTCGCGGTTCTTCCCACTGAAATACAGATTTACGGCCAGCCCCAGGCAGCACAACACGATGACGATCCAAGCCTTACGATCCAAAACGAGAGTCCTTTGCTACTTGAGGTGGGGTTCTGAGTCGAGAACGGAAGGGCGGGAATGGGATTCCCCGGAGCGGATACTGTCAGAGTCAGTCGCATCCTCCACGACCGGTGGGACGGGGTCATAACCACAGCCCCCCCATGGATGACAGCGCAAAATCCTGCAAATTCCCAACCAGCTCCCCTTGAGTGATCCATGCCGCTCCACGGCCTGCAGGAAGTAATGCGAGCAACTGGGATCGTAACGGCAGCTCCCTCCTCCTGAAACAGCACGCAAAACCGGGCGCAGAAACTTCTGGTAGCCACGAATGCCGATCCGAATGACGCACTTCATCTGATTCTCGAGTTCCTTCTCAATCCAGGTTCTGTTCCTGAGGCTGATCCTCCTTCAGGATGCCGAGCCGCCGGGCCAGACGCAGCCAGTCGGCCTCCAGTTCCTGAAAGCTGGCTTCACCGGCCTTGTGGCGGGCGACCATGACAAGATACCGTCCGGATTCCAGTTTGTCACCGTGCTTGACCAGGATGGCCCGCAGGCGCCGACGAATCCGGTTGCGAACCACTGCTCTCCGGGCGGCCTGACGTGAAGTGATCAGGCCGAACTTGAGAATTCCAGAATGGGAATGAGGCAGGGTCGCCATGACGAAACTGCGGGTGGCCAGGGACTGCCCGCGCTTCCTCACCGCGGCGAATTCTTCGCGCCGCGTCATGCTCAATCGGCGCGGCAGTCGCATGATTTCAGGGCGGACATGGCCCCGTTGCGGGCTCCCGGCCCGGACGGACCGTTACTTCCCGTGTTGAACGGTGTGACGCTTGTAAGGCAGTTCCGCCCCCTTGGGCAGCAGGCGCTTACGGCCCCTCTGGCGGCGACGCTTGAGAATGCCCCGTCCTGCCTTGGTGGCCATGCGGGCCCGGAAGCCGTGTTGGCGCTTACGGACGCGTTTGGAGGGTTGATATGTGCGCTTGCTCATGGTTTTCAGGCGGTTCTGGGGCTGCGAACGCTACCGGGGGGGCGGGAGACTATCCGCAGTTCCCCATTTGTCAATGCGTCAGGGGACTTTCCAGTCCCAAAACACCAAAAAAGCCCTGCCCCGGGCCCATCCCCTGTTCGCAATGGACGGATCCGCGGGAGACTCCCCGACAAAGCTCCGTTCCAGGAGGCCCAGCGCAAAATCCCGACTGGTGGAAGAAGCAGGTCGCACCCCGGCACCCCGGCGAAAATTCCGCGTCCCGGTTCACTCCTCCATGAGGAAGCGACAGGCCTGTTCCATGTCCTTGTCGCCACGTCCCGAGAGGTTCGCGATGATCACATCGCCCGCCGGTAGCTGGGGAGCAACCTTTGCAACATAGGCAATGGCGTGAGCACTCTCCAGGGCCGGGATGATTCCCTCGATCTCGGAAAGTTCCTTGAACCCGGCCAGCGCCTCATCATCGGTGGCGTATGTGTATTCGACCCGTCCAAGTTCCTTGAGGAAAGCGTGCTCGGGACCCACCGCGGCGTAGTCCAGTCCCGCGCTCACGGAATGGGTAAGCTCGATTTGCCCGTCATCATCCGCCAGGAGCCAGGTCTTGGTTCCCTGCAGGACACCCAGTTTGCCACCCTGGAAGCGCGCCGCATGTTTCTCGGGCAGAATCCCCTCCCCGCCCGCTTCCACCCCCACCATGCGGACCTCCTCGTCCTCCAGGAAGGGGTGAAAGAGCCCGATGGCATTGGATCCCCCCCCAACACAGGCGACCAGAAGATTGGGCAAGCGACCTTCCTTGGCCAGAATCTGCTCGCGGGCCTCCCGACCGATCACCCGGTGGAAGTCCCTCACCATCATGGGAAATGGATGAGATCCCAGGGCCGAGCCCAGAATGTAGTGCGTGTTCTCCACGGTGGCGGTCCAGTCACGCATGGCCTCGCTCACCGCCTCCTTGAGGGTGGCCTGGCCCGCGTTGACGGGAACCACCTTGGCCCCGAGAAGTTCCATGCGCTGCACATTGGGCGCCTGCCGCTCCATATCGACCTGCCCCATGTATACAGTACAGTCGAGTCCGAACCTGGCGCACACCGTGGCGGTAGCCACCCCGTGCTGACCGGCACCAGTTTCTGCGATAATGCGCTTCTTGCCCAACCTCCTTGCCATGAGCGCCTGCCCGACCGCGTTGTTGATCTTGTGGGCCCCGGTGTGAAGGAGATCCTCCCGCTTGAGATACACCTTCGCCCCGCCCATCGTCTCACTCCACCGTCGCGCGTGGTAAAGCGGAGTGGGCCGCCCGCAGTAATCCGTCAGGAGAGACTCGAACTCACGCTGGAATTCCTCGTCGACCCGCGCCCGTTCATACTCCTCCGCCAGTTCCTGCAGAGGCGCCATCAAGGTTTCCGGCACGAACATGCCGCCGTACTGCCCAAAGTGACCGGTGGCGTCCGGGACGGATGGGAGCGAACTCATGATGGAAGCGTGCCGCGGCAGATCAAAAAGTCAAAGGTGGAAACTTCCACAGGGCCCCGGGCTCCGCTTATCCCGTGTCGGAGGCACTCCGCGGCCCCTCCAGAAATTCCTTCACGATGACGTCGCCGTGAAAGTCATCATCGTTCTCCAGGCAGTGGACCGGGACCGTGAGAAAATCGTTCAGGATACGACGATTGGTAGTCATCGCTACATGATGATCCTCGGTCAGATGGTTGAGAATCACCGCCAGAAGCTCCAGTCCACGATCCCGAATGGCACGTTCCGTCAGAAGAGTGTGATTGAGTGCTCCCAGGCGGTTGGCGACCACCAGGATGACCGGCCACCCGAGAGCCTGGGCCAGGTCAGCAAAGGTCTCCGTCCTGGTCATGGGCACCTCCCAACCACCGACCCCCTCCATCAGGAGAACGTCATGGCGCTCCGCCAGCGCTTCGGCATGAACCCGGATTTCGTCCAGGCTCACCGGCTTGCCCTCCAGTTCAGCCGCTACCGCGGGCGTGACTGGAGCCTGGTACCAGACCGGGTTGAGTGCCTCAATGGACTCCGCATTTCCCGAGGCGGCCACCAGCAGTTCCGCATCAGTCCGTTCCCCGCAACACACCGACTTGTAACCCACCGCGTCCACCCCCGCCTTCCGCAGCGCGCGCACAAGCTGACAGGTGACGTAGGTCTTTCCGACTCCTGTGTCTGTCCCGGTGACAAGAAAGGTATTTGGCATGGGTGAGGTGAATGTGTGGGCGCGGGAAAACGGGGAGAGATCGGCAGCAGACCGGGTTCGATGCGATGCGCCCTTTTCTCTTCACGCATCCGGCAGAGGTCAATTCCGGTTCTCCCCGACCGGATCACCCATGACGGCGTCGTTCTTCTGGTATCCGTTAATCAGAAACCAGAGAGCGATCGCTGCCAGGAGCGACGCTATCTTGGGTATCCAATTGTTCAGGAACAACCTCTTCAGTAGCCTCTTGTTCATCACTATCGCCTTCTCTGTCGCTGAGGAAAATTTCTTCCAAGCGGTCACGGAACCCATCTTCATCCATGTTCCTCTCGATCCTGCCGTCCACACATATGGAGACCGCTCCCGTTTCTTCACTCACCACGATGGTCACCGCATCACTCTCTTCGGTGAGTCCGATGGCAGCCCGATGACGCAGCCCCATGGAACGATCTCCGATCTCGGTCTGGCTCACTGAAAAGACGCAGGACGCTGCCACGATGCGCTCGCCGGAGAGAACTACACCCCCATCATGCAGAGCCGTCTTGGGATGGAAAATGGTGAGAGCCAGCTCAGAACTCAGATCGCCGTTGATCTCCACCCCTGTTTCGATCTGATCCTTGAGCCCGATACTCCGCTCGATGGCGAAGAGAGCCCCATAGCGCTTCTTGGAGAGCTCCCACACCGCATCCGCCACGCTACTGAGAAACTCCTCCTGCTGGGTAATATTGAAGGACCACAGCCGGGAGCTCCCCAGACGGGCCAGGGCCATCCGCAATTCGGGCTGGAAAATGATCAGGAGAGCGAGGGCGGCCACCACCGCAACCCGCGTGATGATGAATTGCATCACCTCCAGCTGGAGAAGTTGGGACGCGAGGGTCAGAACCACGAAAATCATGGCCAGGCCCACCAGAATACGCGCCCCGCGGGTGGCCCGGAAAGTGCGGTAGAGTTGATAGATGAAGACCCAGAGAATCAGGATCTCCACCGCGCTTCGCCAGTGCTCTTGCAGGAATTCCAACACTACCTCCACCTGATCCTAACCTGAAGCCTTGTTCAGGCAATGGTAATCGTCGGCACAGGTCATTTCGGAGCCCCGGCAGAAGGCGACTGTCATTCGACACGACCGGCAGACAGGATTTACAGATTAATTACAAGTGAGGGCTTCTCCCTCCCTGCCTCCCTCCCTAGGTTTCTCATCACATTCCAATACCTCCCCGCTCATGAAGATCCTTCCCCTTGCCACCACCCTGTCCCTCGGTCTCTGCAGCACTCCCACCCGTGCTGCTGAGCCCAGGTTCGAAGCCCAGACCATCGATCCGCAGATCGCCATCGGCTACGGCCTGGCCCTCGGTGATGTCGACGGAGACGGCGACCAGGACATCCTCCTCGCCGACAAGAGCGACTTCTGGTGGTACGAAAATCCATCCTGGGAAAAGCACCTCTTCCACACTTTTCACAAGGGTGAAAAGCGCACCCGGCTGCGCGACAACGTCTGTATCGCAGCACGCGACATAGATGGAGATGGAAAAGTTGAGGTGGCAGTTGGCGGAAACTGGAACCCCGGCAATACTGACAGCGAGGAACAGTCGGGCTCCGTTCATTATCTCGGTTCCCTCGGCAAGGTGAAACCGGTCCAACTAGCCCATGATCCCACCACCCACCGCATGAGATGGGTCCGCACCAGTGGGAAGAAATTTGCCCTGGTGGTCCTGCCCTTGCATGGCCGCGGAAACCGGGGAGGCCAGGGCAAGGGGGTCAATGTCACCGCCTACATCCCACCCGCCGATCCATCCGTTGGCAACTGGAAGACCGCCATCATCAACAACGAGCTCCACAAGACTCACAATTTCGACTCCGTGGAGGCAGGTAGGAATCGCGCCGCTTCGGTCTTCTCGCCGGACAACATCGTGGTTGCAGGCGCGGAGGGCGCGAGGGCCATTTCCTTCGCCGGGGGAAAGTGGAACTCCTCCGACCTTGCCCTCCCGGATATGAACGGCGGCGCGGGCGAAATCCGGATTGGCATTCTCAACCCAGCCTCCTACGCCTGTATCGAACCCATGCACGGGAATACGGTGGCAGTTTACGAGATGGCAGGTGGAAAGGGTGAAGCGGACAGGTGGAAACGAACCGTCCTCGACACCTCCCTGGCCCATGGCCATGCCCTCGCTTATACCGACATTCTCGGCACCGGAGACCTCCAGGTCCTCGCCGGGTGGCGTTATCAGAATAAGGAAGGAAAGGTCGGCATCAACCTCTACGCCCGGGGCAAGGACGGCAAGTGGAGCACCCACCTCATCGATGACAACAAGATGGCCTGTGAGGACCTCCAGGTCGCCGACCTCAACAAGGACGGAAAACTCGACATCATCGCCTGCGGCCGCGCCACCCGGAATGTCGTGATCTACTGGCAGAAGTAGTGGTGCTGCCTGTGCATGGACAGCGGGCGTCCTCAGGATGGCTCATTGACTCCCGGCAACCCGCCTTCAAGCACCGCCTCCGCCATGCGGAGCGCATCGCGGTTTCCCCTTACCGCATGCACGCGGTGAAGTAGCACTCCCTGCAGACGGGCGGCGGCCGTGAGGGCCACGGTGGGCCATTCCCGAAGAGCAGGTGAATCGTCACCAAGAACCTTGCCAATAAAACTCTTGCGGGAGAGTCCGATTAGGAGCGGACGACCGCGCACAGCCAACTCGTCAAGATGAGCAAGCAGGGCCAGATTGTGATCCAGGGTCTTGCCGAATCCGATCCCTGGATCGAAGCACAGGCACTCTGCGTCGATACCAGACGCGGTGAGGGCCTCATAACGTTCCTCGAAAAAGCCGCGAACCTCCCCTGCTACGTTGTCGTAGCGGGGACTGGCCTGCATTGTCCGAGGCTGTCCCTGCATGTGCATGACCACAAGACCGCATCCCGATTCACCACAGATATCGATCATGCCTGCATCCCCTCGCAGACCGGAAACGTCGTTCACTATATCGGCGCCGGCTGCCAGGGCCATCTGCGCCACTTCTGCTTTACTGGTATCAATCGAAATGAGTCCGTCCCACTCGGCCCGCAATGCCTCGATGATCGGAATCGTCCGGCGCAGTTCCTCGGATGTGGTGACTGGACCGGCTCCCGGTCGGGTCGATTCGCCACCCACATCGATGATCTCCGCCCCTTCCGCAATCATGCTCCGCGCATGCTCAAGTGCCGGGATCACATCCTGGTACCTGCCCCCGTCCGAAAAGGAATCGGGAGTAACATTCAGGATGCCCATGATCATCCCCCGATCCAAGCCGAGAGTGCGACTGCCAATCTTCCAAGTCACTGTCTCGCTGGAACCAAGCCCAAATCCGCCGATATGGCATCAAAAAATCCCTGCCATTTTGCGCTAATTCCACCGGCGATGGATCTTCGGCGGTCCGATTCGCCGTTGCTATTACATGGCCAAACAGCTAGTTTTCCTGCCCATGCATCCCCCGCATCCTCTCAGAATCACTGCGCTCATCCTCGCAGTGCTGGGTCTCGGTCTCAGCACCGGCCTGAGCCAGCAGGACAGGAAAAAGTCCTTCCCCGACAAGTTCCAGGAGAAGTGGGAGAAGGAGGGCCCCAACGTGCGGATCAAGCGGCATCAGGATGGTTCGCGAACCGTCTTCCGTCGCAGTCCCGACGACCGCACACTGGTCAAGCGTACCTGGGGAACCAACGGGGCGGTCAAGATGATCGTGGTCTACCGCCTCAACGCCCAGGGAGACCCTCTCGCCTGCAAGATCTACGACGGTCGCGAGTCGCTCCTCTACAAGGTCTCCTACGGCTATAGCAAGACCTCCGGTCGACTGCAGGCCGAACGAATGTTTGATGCCCGGGCACTGCGCACCGATCCCCGCACCGGCAAGGAAACCCCCATCCGCGTGATGTATTACAACTACGACGCCCAGGGCAACCCCACCGCTCCCGAGGTTTACACCTTCAAGGAGGGCAAGAATGCGGAAGAAGTGTTCGGCGCACACGGAACGTTTCCGCGCGACAATCCGTTCAAGCCCTGACGAACCCATCCGGCCAGAATCCATGAAGGGCGCCGGCACACTTGCCTCCCTGACAGGGGCCGCAATAGTGGCAGGCACGTTGCTGGCATTATTCAAATCCGATCCACAGTCGGCAGCGACCGAAGAGCAGGAGACCGGTCTCAGCATCGAGGCTTACGTGGAAGACACTCTTGGTCTGCGATTCAAGACCACTCCCGAGATTCACCGGGTTTCACAAGAGATCTTCCTCGCCAGGATCGAGGAAAATCTTGCCGCCCAGTTTGGACCCGGGGGCCTCGCCCGGCGTTCGCGCGCCCTTGAACTGATGGGCTTCCACGAGTTCGCCGGACGCTCCATGGGGGAGGGGCTGGCAGCTCTCCAGTCGACAGGGGTGCGAGGCTGGCTGGATGAACGTGAAAAACACCTTCTCATTCCCAATGACTTCAACGAGGAGAACGTTGAGGATCGCGTCATCCTCCATGGCCTCCTCGCCCGCCTCCTCATTCACCAGCACAGCCCCATGGTGATCGGCCGACTGAGCGACGACGAGTGGATTGCCCAGTCGGGTCTGCACTCCGCCATCGCGGAGTCCCTGAAGGCCAGGCTGCGAGACGAATCCCGGAAAGCCTTTGAAGTGCCAACCTCCCTCGTCACCACCCGGGAAGCACTCCTCGCCAGTCTGCCCATCTACCTGGCCGCCCTCGGCGAACTCCCCCAGGAACGGGGCGTTGGCCGCATCTACCTGGAGACCCGCCTGCGCACAAAATCCCGCACTCTGCCGGGCCTGATCGAGGATCCGCCACAGAGCACCTTCGAATTGCTCGGGGGCGATCCTTCCGCCATTACCCCGGTGACCATTCCTGCTCCCCCGGTAGATCAGGAAACCCAACTGGAAGAATCACTGGGTGCCCTGCAAATCCAGACCCTCATCGAGTGGCTCGAAAGCTACGAGCAGGCCCAGGCTCTCGCCCTGCTCTGGCGCGGAGACCGCTACCGGCTCTTCGCCAATACAAGCGGCGATCACCTCCTCTGGGTCTGCCGGTGGGAGACGGAGGCAGCAGCCATCCGTGCAGCTGAGATCCTCTCCCAGCGTCACGAAAAGCCGGACGCTCCCAGACGCTCCTTCTCTGTGGTTTCTCAGGGAAAGACCACGATCCTGGCCAACTGTGCCGACGATGAAACCCTGGAATCCATCAGGAAACTGCAGTGGTCCACCGGAACCAGCCGGTTCCCCGATCACCGGGACATCACTCTCTCCGGTGGCAACTTGTCTTCTCTACGGTAGACAGCAAAACTGATTCACGCATAGCCTGCCGACACATGACCGCCAAGCGAGTCCTCTTTTCCGGTCGAGTCCAGGGTGTGGGCTTCCGTTACACCACCAGGGAGATCGCCACCGGCTTCGACGTGGTCGGGGCTGTTCGAAACCTGCCCGACGGCACAGTGGAACTGGAGATCATGGGCGAGACCGACGAGCTGGAGGCTTACCTGGCCGAAATCACGGAAGAGAGCCCGGTGGCGCACTTTATCAAGGAGGTGCAAATCGAGGAGATTGCTCTTCTCGAAAATGCCAGGGGATTCCGCATCACACGCTGATCCGGCCTCCGGACCACATCTTCATACCTTGCGGAGCCTGCTCCACTATTCCTCCTCCACCACGCGATAGATTCCCTTGTCGCTGAATGACAGAACCGCCCAGGTTGTCTCCGTGCTGAACGCCATGGTTGAACTCTTCTCGCGCCAGCACAGATCGTTGGCGAGATATTGAATGACGTAGAATTTGCCCGGTGTGCTGGTCCAGGTCAGCGACACCTCTTCGAATTCGTGATCGTAGGTCACCTTCTTCAACTCGATGGTCTGCGCCTCGGCCGGTTGCGTCCGAATGGTGGCGGGATCCATCGTGAAATTGATCAACTGGCCTGTCCCGCTGGAAATCGACCCCCTGGCCTCGGTGATACGCGTAAAACTCTGTGATACGCATTTCAGGTCCGTGGAATCGAGATAGTCGGGAGGGTTTACATCGTCCGTCGATTCGTCACGAAATTCCACCCGTAGACTGGCATTCGCTCCCAAGGCCGCCCCACCGGGAAAAGAAGGAAAATTTCCCCCGTCCTCTCCCGCTACCGTGACCTTGAAAAAGTCTGCCGTATCCCCGGCCACCTTCACATCCTGGATCTCAATGCTGTAAGGCGGACCTTCCGATCCGGAGACCAGCGTACCCCGCCAGGTATTCCCTCCAATTCTGATCCTGAGATCGATATCGATGGCATCATAGTATTCCTCCTGCTGCCAGAAGAGCTGGTCACTGAGATCGAAAAACTGCCTGAAGACATGCCCCTCGCTCGCGTTATCGTAACTCAGTTCGATGGAAACCGGATCATCGATCGCCGCAACCTGAAGCAGATCCGCCCCACGAACAAACTGCACCCTGCCGGTGGCGGTCCATTTCACTTGGACGGCGCTCCCGCAGGCAGAACCCAGGACGAGCACACAGGAGGAAAGGGCAATGTAGCGAAGCATGAGCAGGGACTATCCGGTAACCGATGGAAGCACGCCACCCAAGTCTCTGCGAGAAATCGTGCCCACAAACCTCACCCGATGGTTTCGGCCCGGATCCACTTGAGGTAGGCCTCACTCCCTGCCCCCACGGACAGAGCCAGTAGTTCCGGCACATCGTAGGGATGACGGGCCAGCAATTCGCGCTCCAGCTCAACAAAACACTCCGCGGTTGTCTTGAAAATCGCCAGGACTTCCGATTCACTGGAAATCTTGCCCTTCCAGCAAAAAATGGACTCCACCGCCGGGATCAGATTCACACAGGCCGCCAGTTGCTTTTCCACCAGAAGTGTGCCAATATGTCGCGCCTGAGGGAGATCCGGGAAGGTACACAGAACCACCTGAACGTCACTCATCACCCTTCAATATCCAAGAACACGGAACCGGCAAACCGGAAAGAAACCTTGAACAGCGGATTCATCGAGAAACTGATAGCGCGGCTCGATCGCCTGAGCCCCCGTCAGGTGCAAAGCCTGGTGGATCGCCTGGTGCGGGAAAGGGGATTTCTCGAAAACGTCTTCGACGCCCTCCAAGAGGGTGTCCTCATCCTCGATCCCGAGGGTGCGGTGACCTTTCTCAATGGTGCAGCCTGCGGCTTCTTCGGACTGCAGGCTGAGGAGGCGGTGGGGCAATCCCTCGACCTCCTCGTACGTGGACTGGATTGGACATCGCTGATCGGGCCCGGTCGCCAGACCGTCAATCGCGACCTGGAAGTCTTCTATCCCGAGAATCGCTTTCTCAACTTCTATCTCTCGCCCCTGGTGGAGGATGTGGATGGCCAGGAGGAATTGCTCGGCTATGTCATGCTGGTCCGCGATATCACGCAGTCCCGACGGGAGACGGAGGAAGCCATCGAAAGTGAGAAGCTCAATGCCCTCACCCTCCTGGCCGCCGGGGTGGCTCACGAAATCGGCAATCCCCTCAACTCGCTCGGAATCCACCTTCAGCTTCTGGAACGCAAGGTGAGCGACCTGCCTCCGGGCGATCGCAAGAATCTCGATGAACATCTCACCACGGCACGCAACGAAATCCAACGACTCGACAGCCTGCTCAAGGAATTCCTCCACGCCATTCGCCCCGTCAGTCCACTCCGCAAGCCCGGCAATCTCAATAAAGTGATCGAGGATACCCTCGCCCTGCTGGCACCTGAGTTGAAGGAGAAAAATGTGAGCGTGCATTTAAAACTGGACGATCAGCTTCCCTCTCTTCCCCTCGATGCCGACCAACTCAAACAGGCTTTCTTCAACCTGCTCAAGAATGCCTACCAGTCCTTGCCCGGCTCGGGCGGCGACGTACATGTCAATTCCCGGTTTAATGAATACGAAGTCGTGATCTCCGTACAGGACAACGGCTCTGGAATTTCACCGGAAGTGATGGGCTCTCTCTTTGAACCCTTCCGCTCCGGTCGCAAATCCGGCACCGGTCTCGGACTCCTCATCGTCCGCCGCATCGTGCGCGAACATGGCGGCGAAATCGAAGTGGAAAGCGAGGAAGGTGAAGGGACCACCGTGCGTCTCTACTTCCCCAGTGTCGAAAAACGCGTCCGCCTCATTGAGGATTCCTCGCCCAAACCCAAATCCGTCATCGAAGTCTGAGAACCATCTCCATTCTTCCCTTCCCTGCAGTGTGACAACCCAGTTATTCCCACCCATCTGATTTTTTCGTTCCAGCACTCATGAATCCCATCGTCCTGATAGTCGACGACGAAAAGCCAACCCGGGACGGCTTGCGCCAGGCTCTCGATGAGCGCTTCGAAGTGTATGTCGCGGCCGACGCCCGGGAAGCCCGTCAGGTTCTCAAGAGTGAACCAGTGGATGTCCTCCTTACTGATCTTCGACTCGGAACGGACTCGGGAATGGATCTCCTCGATGAAGCGCTCACCCTGACCACCCCCCCCGTCTCCATCATGATGACCGCCTACGGCTCGGTCGAAACCGCGGTGGAGGCGATGCGGCGGGGTGCCTGGCACTTCGTGACCAAGCCACTGAACCTCGAAGAAGTCGAACTGCTCGTAGCCCGGGCAGTCCGTGGACGCGAAATCGAAAGCGAAAACAGACGACTCACCTCAGAGAACCACGAACTCAAGAAGAAGACTGCGAGCCAAAGTGCCGGCCTCGAACGACTCATCGGAAAGTCCCAGGCCCTGATGCGGATCGGAGAGATGGTAACCCAGGTCGCGCCCACTCGTGCCACAGTCCTGATCGAGGGTGAATCAGGAACGGGAAAGGAGCTTGTCGCCCACGCACTGCACGACCTGAGCGGACGTCCCGCCGACAAGCTCGTCATCGTCAACTGCGCAGCTCTCTCCCCCCAGTTGCTTGAGTCCGAACTCTTCGGCCACGAAAAAGGAGCCTTCACCAGCGCCCACCAGCGACGCATCGGCCGTTTTGAACAGGCCGATGGCGGCACGCTCTTTCTCGACGAGATTGGAGAAATAGATGCCACCTCCCAGGTCAAACTCCTCCGTGCACTCTCCGAACGGACCGTTGAGCGGGTGGGATCCAACACCTCCATTGCCGTCAATGTCAGAGTGGTGGCCGCCACCAACAGGAACCTGCGTGAACTGGTCACCTCCGGCCAGTTCCGCGAGGATCTCTTCTTCCGCCTGAACGTCGTGACCATCAAGATGCCTCCCCTCCGGGACCGCGCTGAAGACATCGTGCTCCTGGCCAGCTCCTTTCTGCGTGAATTTGCAGAGGAAAACGGTCGTCCCCTCAAACCGCTTAGCGACGAAGCCCTGAACCTTCTTCGTCACTATACCTGGCCCGGGAATGTCCGGGAACTGCGTACCGCCATCGAGCACGGGGTCGTCATGTCCAATGAAGAGGGCATTGAACTCCACCATCTCCCTGCCTTTCTCGACCAGAATGCTCTCTCCAACCCGGCTGAAAACGCAGATCTCACCAACGTGGCGGAAAAGGGCCTTGCGCCTCCCCGAGAATTCAACTTGCATGACCTCGAAATGCACGCCATTCGGAGTGCCCTGCGGCACACGAGCGGGAATCGCACCAAGGCGGCAGATCTGCTAGGCATCAGTCGGCGCACCCTGCAACGAAAACTGAAAGACCTTTCGAGCGCTTCGGACGCACCCTGATCTTAAACCCGCATCATGAGTAACGCAAATAATCCTGTCTCCATCAACGCCGGCATAATCATTCGCCGCGTTCTCTTTTTCATCCTGCTGATTGGCCTTTCACTCCTCTACCTCCTCGTCACCTTTCGGGGCCTGGACTCCCCCAAGGGCATGGACCAGGCACAGATCGCACGCGAAATCGCACGCAACGAGGGCTTCACCACCAAGGTCCTGCGACCAGTCTCGATCTGGCAGAACGGTGAAGTCCGGGATGGTCAGCCAATCATCAAGGATGCCAACCGCGACACCTATCACGCACCCCTGCATCCCATCCTCCTGAGCTGGGCTCTGCGGTTCGTCGACGGAGACGACGCGGACAAGTGGCGCATGACCGAAAACGACACCGTCTACAAGCTCGATCGAGTCGTGGCGGCCACCTCGGTGATCTGTTTCCTCATCGCCATCGGGGTGAACTATCTCCTCATCTCGCGAATCTTTGACGCCAGGATCGGGGGCGTGACGGCCATGCTCATGCTGCTCTGTGATCTCAACTGGAAATTTTCCCAGACCGGGCTGCCCCAGATGTTCATGCTGCTTCTCTTTTCCTGCGCCTGCTTCTTCGCATACCGTGCGGTGGAAGCCTCAGAGAAAGGCCAGACCGCCCTCGGGCCTGCTCTCATTGCAGCCACTTTCCTCGGACTCCTCGCCCTCACCCACTGGCTGGCGATCTGGATTGTTCTGGGCTTTGCAGTCTATGCCGGATTTTTCTTCCGTCCGCGAGGAGCCGCCGGCCTCGCAGCCCTGGGATTTGTTCTCCTGCTGTCCCTCCTGCCGCTGATCAAGAACAAACAGTCCAGTGGGAGCATGGGGGGCACTTCCATCCTGGCGGTCTTCAATGGCCTCGGTACCAGCGAGGACTCCGTGATGCGCACCTACAACCTCCAGGATGCCATCCTACCCCTGCAAAACCTTCCCTTCAAGATCGTAAGAACTACCATTCTCCAGGCCGGGGATCTCTACATCAACCTCGGATCCCTCCTGACCGCACCACTCTTCTTCCTCTCCCTGCTTCATCCCTTCAAGCGAAGATCCATTGCCAATTTTCGATGGTGCATTCTCCTCATGTGGCTCTTTAGCACTATCGGAATGGCCATTTTCGGCCTCACAGCAGGCTCCGCCACCGATCCCAACCAGTTGCACGTCCTCTTCGCTCCCCTTTTCGCCGCCTACGGCCTTGCCTTTGTGGCCATCCTCTGGAGCCGGCTCAGGATTCACACCGAAATACCGCCTCTGCGTAACGCCCACTTCGTGGTCGCGATCCTGATCAGTGCCGGCCCCATGGTCCTCGACCTCCCGCGCCAGATCCGGGACGTGGGCAAGGCCGGCACGGTGCCTCCTCACTGGCCACCCTACTTTCCGCCAGTTCTCAATACCGGACTGGCCGCACAAGTCCGCGAGAACGAAATCGTCGTCACCGATCAACCCTGGGCGGTGGCCTGGTACGCTGACCGTACTGCACTCTGGCTGCCCAATCGGGTGGATGATTTCAAAAAACTCGAAAGTCTCGCTGATTCCCAGGACACGCCCTTCGCGGGTCTCATGATTTCACCCTATTCTCATAGCCGCAAGGGGCTCGAAAGCGTCTACTACGAGTACGGGGAATGGTCTCCCCTGATCCTGGACGGCTGGGCCGCCCTCTCTACCCGGAGTGGGGCAGGTGCTCTCGTAAGCCGTGATCCTGAACTCAAGGCGCTCCTCTCCCGTTATCCCAATCCAGTGCGCTTTGTCGATACCCGTCTCATCTTCTGGTCAGTGTCACCCACT
>DLRK01000005.1 GCA_002501065.1 Akkermansiaceae bacterium UBA7890 | reverse complement strand
CGGATTTTAAGTCCGCAGCGTCTACCAATTCCGCCACGGCGGCATGTGCTGGTCAGTTGTTGGCCGGGGTTAAGACTGGCTCGGGGGCTGGTTCCGGTTCGGAAAGAGGTTCAACCTCCGGCTCGGGAGCTGGCACTGGTTCCGGTTCGGAAAGAGGCTCAATCTCCGGCTCGGGAGCTGGCTTGGAAACCGAAGCAGGGTTCTCGATCCCTTCGATGGCGCGTTCAATGAGACGTTTCATGTCCGGGTTTTTTCCGGTAGTCTCCAGGGCCTTGCGAAGCACGGGAAGACTGGCTTCGGTCCCCAACCGCCGCAGGATCAGGAGGGCAGACCGTTGCGTAGCCGGATCCTCATCATTAATGTGGGGCAGGATCACGGTCTCCATCTGACTTCCCATGGAAATCACCTCGCTCTCCCAGTCAAGCGGATCCTTCTTCCACAGGATCTTGAGCAACGGGATGCCCCCGGGTGTCCGGCGTCCAATAAGAAACTCGATCATGCTCTTGGGAACCTCCTCACTCTTGCCAATGAGATCCTCCACCAGACGGATCACTGCCGGTTCGGCTCCGTCCTCAGGCACGGACCAGACCATGATGGCCTTGCAGATGGCCGAGCGAAACTCGGTGCCGGCATCTTCATCCAGCAATCCAACCAGACGCCTGGCAATCTCGGACCGGAACCGGGAAGGCTCAACGGTGGAGAGTCGCTGGGCGGCATCCTTCACCCGGTCGATGTCGATGTGTTCGAGTTCCTTTTTGTTCAGAACAATGAAGGACGAGTGCGTCCTGTTGTTGAGTTTGCTCTCCAGTTCGGAGCTGGGTTCCACCAGGTTTTCTCCCTTCACCCCGATATGCAGGACGCGCAGGTCCTCATAGACATTCTCCACATCGGCAAAGTGCTCCACCAGTTCGACCAGTTCAGGCATCTTGATGCTGATGCCCTCGACAATGAGCAACCCTCCCTCACCCCGAGGATAAAATGCCGGTCGGGTGGCCGCTCCGGTCTTCCGTTGCAGGTAGCGCGCGATCTGGTAGCGAAAGTGCTGCCTCATCTCTGGTGCCCAGAGCGCCCACACCGATTCCTGTCCGAAGGAGTCGATGGCACGCTGGACGGGGTCGTAGGTCATGGCCTTCCGCACCTCGTCCCCGGACATCTTGACAGGGGGCACCTCAGCTCTTTCCGACGGTGACTGTGTCGGGTTTCCAGTATCCTGAGACACCTCAGGATTGCCCTTCGGTCCAAGAATCACGGTGAACACCATCACCATGACCGCAAGTACCACCCCGGTCACGGACACCTGCTTGTGCCGATGGAATTTCGCACAGAAGATCAGGGACAATCCCACCAGGGCAACAAATCCACTCAGCAGGATCCTTTTTTCAATCTCCATGTCGCTAAAAACACCGTTCCCCATCGAACCAAAGACGAGAATAACGAGATAACTGACGAGGATGAGAGTCCCGGTCACCCCTGCCACCGTGCGCCCGGGCGTAGGCGGGATGACATCGGCCGCCGTCGCATTTTCACTGTAGGTTGCGGTGGTAAACTGCACCTCCGGGATTGGGTCCGCCGGCGATCTCCCAGCCCCGTAATGCTCAAGGCCCGGCTTCTTGATGTCGCCTGGGAAATAGCGGTCTCGCTCGGGAACAATGGCATCCTCATCGACCACAAACTGCTTCTCACAGGATCCACACTCAACAGTCCGGCTCTTCAATTCCTCGTCGACCGTAAACTGTCGCTGACAGGCTGGACATTGGATGCGGAGAGTCATAGGGAGAGGTTACCGGCCGGGAACGGAGACAGGTTCCTCATAACAGAACCCGGTTTCAACACAATCCGTTCGAACTTTCCCTCCCTCAAGAGGGGGATCCCCGCCCGAGCAAGACTGACTCTTGACCCACCGATTTGATAGGCTAGGAAAGGTCAATGCCGCCCGACATCGTAGGACTTTTGACTCTGCAGGAACGTGATAAGCGCCTCCAGGAGCTCCACAAGGAGCTGGAGCGCATCCCCCGGGAGCAGGATCTGGCCCGGGAACGACTGGCCGCGAACCAGCAGGCGGTAGATGATGCCAAGACCGTCCTGCAGGAAAACGAGATTGCCATCAAGGGTGTGGAGCTCGATGTGGGCACCCGCAAGGAGTCCATTACCCGACTAAAGCAACAGCAATTTGAGACCCGCAAGAACGAGGAATACAAGGCCCTGGGAGTAAAGGTGAGCCACTATTCAGACGAGATCAACGGACTGGAGACGCGCGAATTGGAGCTCATGGAGCACGGGGATCAGCTGCGAAGCAGACTGGCGGAGGCGGAGGCAGCCTACTCCACCACCAAAGGGGGCGTGGATGAGGAGGTCGCAACCCTGCAGAAACGAGCCGACAATTTCTCCCGGGAGACGGAATCTCTGGAGGGAGAACGAAAGCAGCTTCTGGTGGGGATGGACGAGAGCATGATATCCATCTACGAGCGCCTCCTCAAGTTGCGGGGGGCACCCGTGGTGGTCCAGATCACGGGCGAACGCCAGTGCCTGGGTTGCCATGTGAAGGCCACTCCGACCACCATGGTCCGGGTGCAGACCGGCAAGGAGCTCGTGAACTGCGAGAATTGTGGGAGAATCCTCTATCCGCAGTGATCGAGGCGCCCGGGCAGGAAAAAACAATTGCATCTGCAGGGGGCATCGTGTAGCCATCCCGGCCCTCTGGAGCTCCCTCCCGATGGCGCCCTGCAACCTCAGCCGCATCACACATCAGAACCATGAACGTCATCCAGAAAATCGAACAGGAGCAACTCAAGGAGGACGTCACCGATTTCAATGTGGGAGACAGTGTGAAAGTGCACACCCTCGTTCGGGAGGGCGGCAAGGAGCGGGTCCAGATCTTCGCGGGTCTGGTCATCGCCAGACGGGGCAGCTCCGTCAACGCGGCCTTCACGGTCCGGAAAATCTCCTACGGTGAAGGGGTCGAGCGGGTTTTTCAGCTCCACTCACCCCGCATCTCCAAGATCGAGGTGACCAATCGCGGCAAGGTGCGCCGCGCCAAACTTCACTACCTGCGGGGCCGGGTGGGCAAACGCGCCCTCCAGGTGAAGAGCAGTGACAAACGATAACGGGTTCCCGCAGCCCGCAAGACAGCGGCTCACCAGAGACTTTTGCCCTTCCCCCCTCCCGGAGCTTGAAATCCGGCGGACATGAGGGATTCTGCCTCAACGTGCGAATTCCCATTCCGATAGTCGTCGGTATTTCGCTCCTGGCCGTGGCCTCATTCTGGTGGCTTCGTACCAGGGAGATGGACTTCCTGACCCCCAAGGGTGTAACCAAGCCCCTTCCCGACTTCATGACCGACCCGGCCGGCAACCCGGCGTCCTCCGAACCCGTCCTTGGCGCGGAGTTTGCCTCGTCAGACACACCCACTCCTGCCCCCGACAAGCCCGATCTCGACCTCGGGGACCTCGAGAGCTCACCGGGCCTGGCAGAGTATTCCGAGTATGCCACCAAGGGAGCCGGTTACCTGGTGAGCCTTGCTACCGAACTGGAACTCCAGGGCCACTGGGACCGCTCCCTCCTGGCCTGGGAGCGCGTCCTCGATTCCTGCCATCCCTCCCCACAGGAGCGCAAGACAGCTGAGGACGCCATCGTGCGTATCCGCCCCACTCTGACCCATTGGAATATCGACCCCGTCGGCGATATTCCCCTCCTCCTGCAACTCGGCAATCCCCGTCGTGCCTCCGACAACTTCAAGCAGTCCGCCCAGGAGGCAGCAGATTTCCTGCGAGGTGACTCTGATCATACCCTGCTGATCGAAGCGCGCATAACAACCTCCCGGTCACCCAACACCGCGACAGACACCCCCATCTCCATCTCCTTTTCCGGATCCGGGAAGGGTGAGTCCCAACCACGCTCCATGATGCCCGGCAACGACGAGGTTGAACACTATCGACTCCTCATCCTTTCCAACTCTTATCAACTGGTCCGGCAGGAACTCGCCAATCTCGATGGGATTGTCCCCCCACTGACCAGCAACCACCCGGGCAATCCCAGGCTCGATTTCCAGCGACAGGTCACCCGGTTGCACTGGCTCCGCTTCGCGGAGTCCCTCAATCGCTCCGCCCCCGCCGAAAACTGACCGGAACGGGGACAAAATCGTCTCCACCCCGATCCGGAACCGGTGCCTATCCCACCATTCTGCACAGTGACTGGGCAGGGAGTGACCAATAATTAGCCTGTTTATCTTTTCCGGGCACCCGGCACCCGGTGCTCCTTTGACAGACAAGGAGATACACACCACACTACAGACATGTTCAGACTGGTTCTCTCCTCGGTGCTCCCGCTCCTCGGCTGCCTTGCCCTTGCGGGGGACGAAAAGGAGTCTGCCGGTGAGAAGTCCGGCAAGGAGCCCCCTCCGGTACGAAGCCTCGGCAATGGCAAGTTCGAGGTGGGACTGGTCACCTTCCACCAGAAAACCCGTGAAATCAACTTCCCTGCGGAGGTCAATATGAAGGAAGGCGCCCTGGAATATGCCATCGTCCATCATAACGGCAAGATTCACGAAGCAATTCTCATCACCAAAGCGCGCCCCTTCCACGTCAACATCGCCTTGAAGATCCTCGGCTACAGGGAATCCAAGGAACTCTTCCCCATCCTGGGAGAGGACTTTCGTCCTACCGGCAAGTTCCCGGATGTGGCCGAGAAGATCAGGAACGCCGCACGGATCGAGATCCATCTGGAGTGGAAGAACAAGGAGGGCAAGGTGCAGGCTGCCACCCTCAATGACTGGATCACCCACACCGTCACAAAGAAGCCCCTGCCTCCCAAGCCCTGGGTTTACGGCGGATCCTATATCCACGAAAATTCATTCCAAGCTGAAGCCACCGGAGACATCGTGGCTCTCTTCACCAATAATGCCTCCCTCTTCAACTGGCCCGGCCAGGACGGTAATCTCGATGATGTCTGGATTCCCACCACCGCCCGTGTTCCCGAGGTAGGCACCTCGATCAGGGTAACCATCAAACCCTTCCTCCGGGCCAAGGTGGATGGTGAAGAAAAAGCCACCGGACAACTCAGGAAGAACAGGCCCAGGCAATCAGGGAGACAGGAAAGACTACCTGTCAGCGCCCTTGAAACAGGGAAGTCCCCTCTCCGGGAACGAAAGGCTCTTCCTGACGAACCTGCCGGAATCCCGTCAACCGCACCCTCCCCCTCTCAGGGAACATAGTAAAAGTCGAACTTCATCACATTCTCCACCCATCATGAATGTCATTATCACCTGCACCCTCGCTGCCGCGACGCTTTGCTCCACCCTCCAGGCCCAGAAACAGAGTGAATACCTCTCGCTGCGCCTCGAAATGGAGCGCGCCATCCGGAAGGGAAACGCCTTCCTCAAGAGCCAGCAGGGAAAGGAGGGATTCTGGGGAGAAAAGGAAACACCCGCCCTCACCTCTCTTGTTCTCGCGGCCATGATGCGCGACCCCGGCCTCGATTACACCAAGACCAACCCCCAGCACATCGAACGCGGATTCAACTGGTTGCTCAAGCAACAGAAGGATGACGGGGGCATCTACGTCAAGGGTCTGGCCACCTACAACACCTCCTCCTCGATCATGGCTCTTCTGGCCCGTGGCAGAACGGAAGACGAACCGGTCATCCTGAAGGCCCGGGAATTCCTCATCAACCAGCAGACCGACTGGGGCAACAAGGGCACCGCCGACAACAAGTATGACGGCGGAGTCGGTTACGGTGGCACCTACGCCCACTCCGACATGTCCAACACCTATCTCGCCCTGGAGGCGCTCTATCACTCCCGCCAGATTGCCAAGGACAACAAGAGCGGAAAACAACCCGAACTCGACTGGAAGGCCGCCCTCAATTTCATCTCGCGCTGCCAGAACCTCGAATCAACCAACGACCAGGTCACCGCAGTGGCCAAGGAGGACGAAGGCGGGTTTGTCTATTTCCCTGGTGACAGCAAGGCGGGCGAACGCAAACTTTCCGACGGCCGGGTCGCCCTGCGTTCCTATGGTTCGATGTCCTACGCCGGTCTGCTCTCCCTCATCTATGCCGACCTCGAACCGGGTGACAAGAGGCTCAAGTCCGTTCTCAAGTGGCTGGGCAACAACTACACCCTCAAGGAGAACCCCGGCCTCGGCCAGCAGGGACTCTACTACTACTATCACGCCATGACCAAGAGCCTCGTGGCCGCTGGCATCGACCTGCTCGAACGACAGGATGGCAGCAAGGTCGACTGGCGCAAGGATCTCGGGCGCCTCCTCGTGAGCAATCAGGGCAAGGACGGTTCCTGGATCAACGAGAACTCCCGCTGGTGGGAGAATGACGACATCCTGGTCACCTCCTACGTCGTCCTCACCCTCGAACAGCTCTACTATTCGATCCCGGAATAAGGCCCGCCCGACGCCGGGAGCGGGTCAGTGGTCGGGCTGTAAGGACCGCCCCCTCCTGTTCGTCGGTATTCGCTTTCATAGGCATTTGTCCGTTTCTGTTTTCGGCCGGTTCCCCATGGAGACCCATGGCGACACGGCCCGTTTCATGGAATCCTCATGGAATCGAACGATTCTGTCGCGGACCGGGGGACTCGAATCCGCCAAGCATGGGAGGCAGGGCTGAGCGCCCCCCTGTCTTTCCGGCCAAGCCCCCCCCGAGTCGACTGGCGATTCGACGGCATTCCATTGGCTTTGTGGGAGTGGTCGAGGTTACGAGAACTGAGCCATTTTAAATGTTAATCTGGGTTCCTACAAAGGACTCAGAAGATGAAAGGCAAGCGAA